>NZ_RZQG01000104.1:0-10954 GCF_003998635.1 Mesorhizobium sp. M7D.F.Ca.US.004.03.1.1 | reverse complement strand
CTCCGACAGCGTGTTGTCGAACGACAGCGGCGCCTTCTGCGGCGAGCGCAGCACGGAGGTCTTGTAGTTCGGCGTCAGAACAGGCGGATGCCAGGTCCGGTCGCGCTGGAAGAAGGCGCCGGTCTCAGGCCTCCGGTTCGAGCCGGACTTAGCGGGCATTCTGGCTTCCGTCCATTTCCGAAAACACGTCCTTGGCGATCTTGAAGGCACGGTTGGCTGCCGGCACGCCGGCATAGATGGCGACGTGCAGGAAAGCCTCGCAGATATCGTCGCGCGAAGCACCGGTGTTGACGGTGGCGCGCACATGCATGGCGACCTCCTCATCATGGCCGAGTGCTGCCAGCAGCGCCAGCGTGACGATTGAACGCTCACGCTTGGTGAAGCCCGGCCGCGCCCACACGGTTCCCCAGGCGGCCTCGGTGATCAACTCCTGGAAAGGCTGGTCGAAATCGGTGGCGGCGACCTCGGCCCGGTCGACATGGCGGTCGCCGAGCACCGACCGTCGAACCGCGAGACCGGCGCGATATCTGGCAGCGTTGCCGGGGACTTCATCCATGGGTTTCTGCTCCAGGGGCAAGCGATGCGATAAAACCGCGGATCAGGGCGATCAGCGCTTGAGGCTGTTCGACGCAAGGAATATGCCCGGCGTCGCGGATGATCTCGAAGCGCGCGGCGGGGATCAGCTCGGCCAGCGAGCGGACGAGATCGGGAGGCGTCGAGCCATCCTGGTCGCCGGCGACGCAGAGCGTCGGCACCGCGATGCGGCGTGCGGCATCGGTGAAATCCGCATCGCGAACGGCAGCGCAAGTCCCGATGTAACCGGCGAGCGCTTGCCTGGTCATCATGTTCCAATAACCGTCGAGCTCGGCCAGACGCGCCGCGTGGAAGGCGGGGGTGAACCACACTTTGAGCACGCCATCCGCAATGGCCTGGATGCCCTTGCTTTCGACTGTCGCGATGCGTGTGTTCCAGCTCTCTGCCGTGCCGATCTTGTGGGCCGTGTCGCACAGGATCAGGCCTTCGACAATTTCCGGGCGCCTGCGATAGAAGCCTTGTGCGATCAAGCCGCCGACCGACAGGCCGCACAGCACGACCTTGCTCAAGCCGAAATGATCGATGAGCGCCGAGAGATCATCGACATGATCGTCGATCGACCTGATGTCGCCGATATCGGACAGCCCATGGCCACGCTTGTCATAGACCAGTAGCGGCATTTCACCATCAAGCGCCGAGACAATTTCGTCCCAGATCCGGAAGTCGGTGCCGAGTGAATTGATGAATATGATTGGGCGCGCATTGCCGGTCGCCTTGATGTGGCGATGGTGCAGCGTGATGCCGCCAATGGTGACGAATGGCACGATTTCGGTCCTCCGCCCCCACATTGCACAAGGCGTTTGGTTCGGTAAAATGATATTTTGCGCCGTTTCATTAACTCAGGGGTTATCAAATCCATGTCCGAGAGCCGCATCCGGTTCCGTCACCTGCAGGCATTCCTTGAAGTTGCGCGACAAGGAAGCGTGGCGCGAGCGGCTGACTTGCTGCATGTCAGCCCACCGGCGGTGACCAAGACATTGCGCGAACTGGAAGAGGCGCTGGGTGTGGCGGTGGTCGAGCGTGACGGCCGCGGCATCCGGCTGACGCGCATCGGCGAGATCTTCCTTCGCCATGCCGGCACGGCGATCACGGCACTCAAGCAAGGCGTCGATTCCGTTCGGCAGGACGGAGCAGTCAACCGGCATCCGATCCGCATCGGCGCGTTGCCGACGGTGTCGGCGCGGGTGATGCCGCTTGCCATGAGCCTGTTCCTCAAGGAGGGCACCGGTGCGGCGATCAAGATCGTCACCGGCGAGAATGCGGTGCTGCTCGAACAGTTGCGCACCGGCGCACTCGATCTCGTCGTCGGACGGTTGGCGGCGCCGGAAAACATGACCGGCTTCTTCTTCGAGCACCTTTATTCCGAACCGGTGCTGTTCGTGGTGCGAGCGGGACATCCGCTGCTCGATCCGGGACAGGATGTGTTCGCACGGCTCGACGAATTCCCGATGCTGATGCCGACGCGGGAATCGGTCATTCGCCCCTTCGTCGACCGCCTGTTCATTACCAACGGCATGACGGCGCCGGCAACCGAGATCGAAACCGTGTCGGACTCCTTCGGCCGCGCCTTCCTGCGGCAGAGCAATGCCGTCTGGATCATTTCGGCCGGCGTCGTTGCCAACGAACTCGGCAGCAGCGCTTTCGTCGCCTTGCCGGTCAACACCGAGGAAACCAAAGGACCGGTTGGCTTGACGATGCGGACCGACACGGCGCCCTCACCGGCCTTCTCCATACTGCTGCAGACCATCCGCGAAGCGGCACGACAAGGCAGCTGACGCCTGAGAATATCCGATCCGGATGCGGTCTCGGTTGGGGTTTTTCCTAACCCAGGGGTTAATGAAACACCGCAAAATATCATTTTACCGAACCAAACCGCTGGTGCACTGTGACGATGGAGGACCACAAAGGGAGGAACATATGACGCACGCACTCGGCAGCAGATCCATGACTGGCGGCATTTCGCGGCGCCAGTTCATCGCCACATCGATCGCCGGTGGCGCAGCGCTCACGCTTGGCGGCCGCGGCGCCTTTGCCCAGGCGGGCGACACGCTCAAGGTCGGCTTCGTCAGCCCGCGCACCGGGCCGCTCGCCGGGTTCGGCCAGACCGACGGCTACGTGCTCGATCTGGCCCGCAAGGCGCTGGCCGGTGGCATTGAGATAGGCGGCAAGAAATACAACGTCGAGATTCTCGACCAGGACACGCAATCCGATCCGTCGCGCGCGGGCCAGCTGGCCAAGGACCTGATCAACAACCAGGCCATCGACCTGATGCTGGCGGTGTCGACGCCCGAGGTGATCAATCCAGTGGCCGACGCCTGCGAGGCCGCCGGCGTGCCGTGCCTGTCGACGGTCATGCCGTGGGAGGCCTGGTATTTCGGCCGCGGCGCCAAGCCGGGCGAACCCTCGCCGTTCAAATGGACCTATCATTTCGGCTTCGGCGTCGGCGAGTTCTTCAAGGCCTATATCTCGCAATGGAACCTGATCAAGACCAACAAGAAGGTCGGCGTCATGTATCCCAACGATGCCGACGGCAATGCCATCCGCGCCCATTTGGCGCCGCTGCTGGCCAAGCAGGGTTTCACCATTGTCGATCCCGGCGCCTATGAAACCGGCACGACCGATTATTCCGCGCAGATCGCACTGTTCAAGCAGGAAGGCGTCGAGATCTTCAACTCGTTCCCGATCCCGCCGGATTTCGCCGCCTTCTGGCGCCAGGCGGCGCAGCAGGGCCTGATCAAGCAGATCAAGATCTGCCAGGTCGCCAAGACCGGCCTGTTCCCGTCCGATATCGAAGCGCTCGGCGATCTCGGCATGAAGATTTCGAGCGCCGCCTACTGGCACAAGGCATTCCCCTACAAATCGCCACTGACCGGCGTTTCGGGCGCCGAGCTGGCCGACGGCTATGAGGCGGCGAGCGGCAAGCAGTGGACGCAGCAGCTCGGCGCTTCGATGTCGCTGCTCGACGCCGGCTTCGAGGCGCTGAAGGCAAGCACCGACGCCAAGGACAAGGCGGCGGTCGCCAAGGCGCTGAGCACGCTGAAAACCGAGACGATGGTCGGCAAGGTCGACTTCACCAGCGGGCCGGTGGCCAATGTCTCGCCCGGCCCGATTATCGGCACGCAGTGGGTGGCCGCCAAGGAAGGCAGCAAGTTCCCGCTCGATTACGTCGTGACCGAGAACGCCACCGATCCCAACGTGCCTGTCGAAGCCAAGCTTCTGCCTTACAACGGCTGATGGACCGCTGACGAGGATCGCCTGGTGACCCATCCGCAACAACAGGCGATCCTCGCTGCCGCCGGTATCCACAAACGCTTCGGCGCGCTTGTGGTGCTGGATGCGGTGGACTTCTCCATGGAAGCCGACGAGGCGGTCGGCATCGTCGGCCCGAACGGCGCCGGCAAGACCACGCTGCTCAGCGTGCTTGCCGGCGCTTTTCCGCCAAGCTCCGGCACGGTCAGCTTCAAGGGCGGCGACGTGACGCCACTGGCGGCGACGCAGCGCTGCCGGCTCGGCCTGGTGCGCACGCACCAGGTGCCGAAACCGTTCAGCGGCATGACCGCCTTCGAGAATGTCTTCGTTGCCGCCTCGCATGGCGCAGGCCTTGGCCGCGACGAGGCCTATGAGGAGGCGCTCGGCTCGCTGAAACTGTGCGGCATGCTCGGCGTTGCCAACCGGCGCGCCGAAACGCTCGGCCTGCTCGACCGTAAGCGGCTGGAACTGGCGCGGGCACTAGCGGCCAGACCAACGCTGCTTCTGCTCGACGAGATCGGCGGCGGATTGACCGATGGCGAAGCCGGTGAGCTTGTCGACACGATCAAGGAATTGCGCCAGCGCAAGATCGGCATCGTCTGGATCGAGCACATCGTCCACATTCTGCTGCAGGTGGCCGAGCGGCTGATCTGCATGGACGCCGGCAAGATCATCGCCGATGGCGAACCGCAAACGGTGATGGCCGACCCCGAGGTCGTCCGTGCCTATCTCGGCGGAGGCCCCAAATGAGCCTGCTTGCGGTCGAGGACCTGGTTGTCCGGCACGGCCTGCTGCAGGCGGTGCGCGGCGTTAGCTTCAGCATCGAACGCGGCGAGACGCTGGCGCTGGTCGGCGCCAATGGCGCCGGCAAGACCACGCTGCTGAGGGCAATCGCCGGCGCGCACCAGCCGGCGGCTGGCCGCGTCATGCTGGACGGCGCCGATCTCACCGACGTGCCATCGCACAAGCGTGTCGGCATGGGCATCGCGCTGGTGCCTGAGGGGCGAAAACTGTTCCTGCAGATGACGGTCGAGGAGAACCTTCTGCTTGGCAAGACCGCTGGCCGGCCAGGCGACTGGAGCGTCGACAAGGTGCTCGAGATGTTCCCCAATCTGAAGCCGCGCCGCCACGCCAAGACGGGCCATCTGTCAGGCGGCGAGCAGCAGGCGACGGCGATCGGCCGCGCGCTGATGAGCAATCCCGACGTGCTTTTGCTCGACGAGGTTTCGCTCGGCCTGTCGCCGCTGATCGTTGATCGCGTCTATGCAGCACTGCAAGGGTTGATCGCCTCAGGCACGACGATCATCCTAGTCGAACAGGACCTCAACCGCGCGCTCGCGGTTTCCGACAGGGTCATCTGCATGCTCGAAGGGCGTGTTGCGCTCGAAGGGCCGAGCAAGGCGGTTTCGCGCGAGGATGTGACGAAGGCCTATTTCGGCCTGCACCGGAAAAGCCCCGGGAGCGTTCCCGCATGAGCAACCAGATCATCCAGGGCATCCTTCTCGGCGGCTACTACGCGCTGATCGCCTGCGGCCTGTCGTTCATGTTTTCGGTAATGCGCATCATCAACCTCGCCCATGGCAGCCTTGCCGTGTTCGCCGCCTTTGCGCTGTGGTGGCTCGCCTCGCGGTTCCACATCTCGCCCTTGGTCGGCCTGCTCATCGTGCTTCCGCTGATGGCGGCGATGGGCTGGGCGCTGCAGCGCTTCCTGCTCGAACGCAGCGCACGCGGCGGTGCGCTGCTGCCGATCCTGACCACGTTCGGCCTGGCCATCGTCATCGACAATCTGCTGTTCGAGCAGTTCGGCGCCGATACGCGTTCGCTGGCGCCCTATATCGGTAGCCTGTCCTATGATTCCTGGGAATGGCCGGGCAGCATCTATGTCGGCAAGCTCGCTGTGATCATGTTCGCCAGTGCCGTGATCCTGCTGGGCGGGCTGCAATTGTTCCTCACCCACACAAGGCTTGGCCGCTCGATCCGCGCCACGTCGGAGGACCCCGACACCGCCGGCCTGGTCGGCGTCGATGCGCGCCGCGCCAATGCGATCGCCGCTGCCATCGCCATGGTCACGGTCGGCCTTGCCGGCGCGTTTCTCGGCATGCGCGCCACCTTCGATCCCTATGCCGGCGCGCCGCAACTGCTGTTCGCTTTCGAGGCGGCAGTCATCGGTGGCGCTGGGTCGCTGTGGGGAACGCTGATCGGCGGCATCGTGCTGGCGCTTGCCCAGACGCTCGGCGCGCAAGTGCATCCGCAAGGTTTTCTGATCGGCGGCCATGTCGCGTTCCTGATCGTGTTGTTCATTCGGCTCTCCACTTCGGGCCTCGGCCTGCGCGGCCTGCTGCGCTTGCCCACGAGGAAGCCGACGTGAGCGCCGTTTCGACATCCCCCGTCATCGAGCGCGGCACGGCGACGTCGCGCATCGCCGCGATTGCGGTCGCGGTTATCATCGCGCTACTGGCGATTGCTCCGCAGTTCCTGTCGGCTGGCGCGGTCGACAGGATGACCGCCCTGTTTGTCTATGTGATCCTGGCGGCGATGTGGAATGCGCTGGCCGGCTTCGGCGGCCTGGTCTCGGTCGGCCAGCAGGTGTTCTTCGGGCTCGGCGCCTATTTCGCCATCCGGCTGGCCGATGCCGGCCTCAATCCATTCCTGGCGCTCTTCGCCTCCGGAATTATCGTTGGCGCCGTCTCCTGGCCGCTTTCGCTGTTCATGCTGCGGCTGAGGAACGGCGAGTTCGCCATCGGCATGTGGGTGATTGCGGCGCTGACGCATCTTCTGGTCAATCTCGACCGGCTGGTGCAGGGCGAAACCGGAACATCGCTGATCTCGCTCAACGCCTACGACGCCAGCGCCAGGCGGGCAGCGATCTACTGGCTGGCGCTGGCATCGATGACCGCGCTGCTCGCCATCCTGTTTGGCCTGCTGCGCGGCAGCACAGGTGCTGCGATCCGGGCGATCCGCGACAATGAGGATGCAGCCGCCTCGGTCGGCGTGCGCGTCACCGGCACCAAGCGGCTGCTGTTCGTGCTTGCCGCCTTCGGCATCGGCATTGCCGGGGCGCTGTGGCTGGCGACCTCGATCACCTTCCAGCCCAAGACCTACTTCAATGTCCAGTGGACCGCCTACATGATCTTCATGGTGCTGGTCGGCGGCATCGGCACTTTCGAGGGCGCCATTCTGGGCGCGCTGGTGTTCTTCCTCATCGAGACGTGGTTCGGCGGCACCGGTGTCTGGTATCTGGTCGGGCTCGGCGCCACCGCCGTGCTGTTCTCGCTTTTCCTGCCGCGCGGCCTGTGGGGGACGATCGAGGAGCGTTTTGGGCTCCGCCTGCTGCCGGTCGGTTACCGCGTGAGGTTCCCAGCCGCCACCGATGGCGATGCAATGCCTTCGCCACAGCAAGCCACACCATATCGGGAGAAGGCATGACCATGCTTTTCGGCAAGACGATCCTCATCACCGGTGTCGCCTCCGGCATCGGCGCGCGCACGGCGGAACTCGCCGCTCAGCTTGGCGCAGACGTGATCGGCGTCGATGTGCGTGAGCCGACTGCTCCGGTCGGCAGCTTCGTCAAGGCCGATATCTCGTCGAAGGCCGGTGTCGACGAGCTGATTGCTCGCCTGCCGCAGCGCCTCGACGCGCTCTGCAACGTCGCCGGGCTCTCCGGCAATACCGGCGCAGCGTCGACGCTGGCGGTCAATTTCTTCGGGCTGCGGGCTCTGTCGGAAGGCCTGGCGCCAAGACTTCGTGAAGGCGGCGCGATCGTCAACGTTGCGTCGATTGCCGGCTATGGTTGGCGCGCCAATCTCAACCGCGCCGCCTCGATGGTCAGCATCGAAGGTTTCCCCGATGTTGCCGACGTGGTCTGCACGCACGCGGTCAGGAACGAGGAAGGCTATCCCGTCTCCAAGGAACTGCTCTTGCTGTGGACCTTCCGCGCGGCGCATCAGGATCTGTTCAAACGCCGTGGCATCCGCGTCAATGCGGTGAGCCCCGGCCCGGTCGAGACACCGATCCTGAAACAGTTCCGAACCGTGCTTGGCGACGCCCGTGTCGACAGCGACATTGCCAGGGTCGGGCGGGCCGGCACGTCCGGCGATATCGCACCGGTGGTGCTGTTCCTGTGCTCGGACGGCGCGCGCTGGATCAACGGCGCCAATTTGCCGGTCGACGGCGGCCTCGAAGCATCGATCAATGCCGAAATGTTCGGCTTCTAATCACGAAGCTCCAATCGGGGCGATGGAGACAATCATGGACATCGGACTTCTGATCGACGGCGACAAAAGGGATGCGTCCGGCTCGGCCTCCTACGACCGCATGGACCCGTTCACCGGCAAACTGGCGACGCGCGCCGCCGCAGCCAGCATCGCCGACGCCAATGCCGCGGTCGAAGCCGCCGCGGTCGCCTTTCCGGCCTGGTCGAAGACCGGGCCTGGCGAGCGCCGCGCCTTGCTGTCAAAGGCTGCTGACGTGATGGCCTCGAAGGTCGGCGAATTCACCAGGCTGATGATGGAAGAGACCGGTGCTACTGGTCCCTGGGCCGGCTTCAATGTCATGCTGGCGGCCAACATGCTGCGCGAGGCGGCGGCGATGACGACGCAGATCTCGGGCGAGATCATCCCCTCCGACAAGCCGGGCACGCTGGCCATGGCAATCCGCCAGCCAGCCGGCGTCTGCCTCGGCATCGCGCCGTGGAACGCGCCGGTCATTCTCGGCACCCGCGCCGTGGCGATGGCGATCGCCTGCGGCAACACCGTAGTGCTGAAGGCCTCCGAAATGTGCCCCGGTACGCACCGGCTGATCGGCCAGGTGCTGGTCGAAGCCGGGCTGCCCAAGGGCGTCATCAATGTCGTCACCAACGATCCCAGGGATGCCGCCGGCATTGTCGAAGCTTTGGTCGCGCATCCCTCGGTCAAGCGCGTCAACTTCACCGGCTCGACCAAGGTCGGCAGGATCATCGCCAAACTCGCCGGTCGGCACCTGAAGCCGGCGCTGCTCGAACTCGGCGGCAAGGCGCCGCTGCTGGTGCTGGACGATGCCGACATCGACGCAGCGGTCAACGCCGCCACCTTCGGCGCCTTCATGCATCAGGGCCAGATCTGCATGTCGACCGAGCGCCTGATCGTCGACGAAAAGATCGCCGACGAGTTCGTCTCCAAGCTGGCTGCCCGCGCCTCGCAGCTGCCGGCCGGCGACCCGCGCGGCCATGTGGTGCTCGGTTCGCTGATCAGCAGCCAAGCGGCCGACAAGATGGAGGAACTCATTGCCGATGCCGTCGCCAAGGGTGCCAAGCTGGTGGCCGGCGGCAAGCGCACCGGCACCGTGGTGGAGGCGACATTGCTCGACCATGTCACGCCGGCGATGCGCGTCTACGCCGAAGAGTCCTTCGGGCCGGTCAAGCCGATCATCCGCGTCAAGGGCGAAGACGAGGCCGTGCGTGTCGCCAACGACACCGAATACGGCCTGTCGTCAGCCGTGTTCAGCCGCGACATCAAGCGCGCGTTTGCCGTCGCCGCGCGCATCGAGGCCGGCATCTGCCACATCAACGGCCCGACCGTCGGCGACGAAGCGCAGATGCCGTTCGGCGGCGTCAAGGGCTCAGGCTATGGCCGCTTCGGCGGCAAGGCCTCGATCGCCGAGTTCACCGATTTGCGCTGGGTGACGATCGAGGATCCGGGCCAGCATTATCCGTTCTGACCCGGCCCAGCATTGGGCGGTTCGACTTGGGCGATCAGATCGCCTGCGAAGGCGTGAAGCGAACGCTTGCGGATCGCATCTGCCCGGGCGCCAGTACGATGCAGCCGGTGTCGATGCCCGCGTCACTCCTGCGATTGAAGGCATCGGTGATGTTGCTGACCGGCTCGGCGCAGAAGAACGGCTCACCGGGCGGCGTGTAAAGGACAAGGAAATCGAGCGGCGCCTCGGCCTCGATGTCCAGCTGCCGTCCATGCTCCGGCCAGGAGATCCGCGCGCGGCGCGCCCATCCGGTGAAGACCGTGTCGAAGTCCGTCTCCGACACGTCGAAGCCCATAGTCGGGTTGGCGCCAGCGGGTGGCAGGACGTGCCGGGTGGGCAAGATTTCCGCATCGGTCTCCCACATGCCGGACACCCACGCCTGGACATGCGTCCACGGTGTCGACGGGAAATAGGGATGCAGCCCGAAGCCTGCCGGCATCGGCGTGTCCGAGAGGTTGCGCAGCGAGAGGGCAATGACCAGCCCGCCATCGACCAGCGAGATCGCTTGCCTTGCTTCATAGCTCCACGGCCAGGAATCGGCGGCATGGCGATAGGATAGGATGGTGGTGCTGGCTTCGTGCCGCACGACCGTCCATGGCCGACGCCAGCCATGGCCATGCTCATGGTGCGGATCGTCGGAGCTGGTCGGCAGTTCGACGGTGCGGCCGGCGAATTCGAAGCGGCCGCCCCTTATGCGGTTGGAATAGGGAACCAGCGGGAAGCAGGCCATGGCGCCGGCATCGCGGCTGTCGATCGCCGCCGGATCCGCAGGGCGCAGCCAATCCACGACGGAACCGTTTTGCCGCCAGCGATACGACGCCAGCGCGCCGCCGGCGGCAGGGGCAATCTCCACAGTCGCAATGCCATCGCCGATCGAGACCAGCTCTTGGTGCTGCTCGGCAACGGCAGCGGAATTCTTTGTCATCGGCACTCCCCCATCCCTTGACTCCAATCGCCACGCCTATAAGACATATCATATGAATAGTATGAAGAATAAGAAATCTTTCAGCACGGCGCGAACGTCGAGGATTGCGGTGGCGGTCGCCAGCGGCTCCACCGCTCTGCATGCGACCGTCGTCGAGCAGATCGGGTTGCGCATCGTGCAAGGCGATTTCCTGCCCGGCGAGGCACTGCCCAATGCCGACGATTCCAGCGAGATGCTGGGGGTCAGCCGCACGGTGCTGCGCGAGGCGATCAAGGTTCTGGCCGGCAAGGGGCTTGTCGAATCGCGGCCGAAGACCGGCACAAGGGTGCGTCCCCGCTCCGACTGGAATTTCCTCGATCCGGACGTCCTGTCGTGGCGCTACGCCAGCGGTGTCAGCGCCGACGATGTCCGGGCGCTGTTCGAGCTGCGCCGGGCCATCGAGCCGATGTCGGC
>NZ_RZQG01001049.1:0-1915 GCF_003998635.1 Mesorhizobium sp. M7D.F.Ca.US.004.03.1.1 | reverse complement strand
CTATGGTCCAGCCTGGCCTTCTGGCGTGGCCTTGCCGCGGCGGCGGTTGCAGCACTCGCCATCTACATCGCCGTGCCCATCCTCAACCCGCCGGTCGAGCAGCCGCAGGCGCGCCTCGTCGCCTCGCTCGCCGCCGAGGGCACCGATGTCAAATATCTCGCCGTCTATGACGCCGTGCATCACGAAGTCGGCCTGTCGCACGTCTCCGGTGAGCGTGCCGCAGGCAAGGACTTCGAACTGTGGATGATCGAGGGCAAGAACCCGCCAGTCTCGATGGGCGTCATTCCGGCCGGTGCCACGGCGCATATCGTCGTCTCGCCGGCGGCCCAGCAGAAGCTCGCCCAGGGCGCGGTGCTTGCCGTCAGCCTCGAGCCGGCAGGCGGTTCGCCGACCGGCCAGCCGACCGGACCGGTGGTCGCAGCGGGCGATCTGAAGAGCATCTGACCGGCTCTTGCCGCCAGCAGGACCAAAAATAGACTAGCTGAAGTCTATCTACCGAATCACATGCCTATGGGAAGCATGTTAGCCGGCAAGCGGCTGCGCCGTAAAATCTCTCCGGCATACCGAATAAAATAAGAAATCAAAATATTTCTGAAACTCGCGCATTTTTGTTCCGTATCTCCTCGCGTCCCCAAAGATGGGAAGAGAAAAACCCGAGGAGTTTGACATCATGCGTAGATACGCCACCCTTTTGCTCGCCGGTACGATCGCCGTTTCCGCCCTTGCCACCGCTGCCTATGCCGAAAACCCGATGGTTGGCGGCGCCGCCATGTATGCCAACAAGAACATCGTCGAGAACGCCGTCAACTCGAAGGACCACACGACGCTGGTCGCCGCGGTCAAGGCTGCCGGCCTGGTCGAAACGCTGCAGGGCGCAGGCCCGTTCACCGTGTTCGCGCCGACCAACGAGGCTTTCGCGGCGCTTCCGGCCGGCACGGTCGAGACGCTGCTCAAGCCCGAGAACAAGGACAAGCTCACCAAGATCCTGACCTGCCATGTCATCGGCGCCAAGGCGATGGGGGCGGACGTGGCCGCGATGGCCAAGGCTGATGGCGGCACCCACAAGGTCAAGACGGTCGGCGGCTGCGAATTGTCGCTCAAGGCCGACGGCGGCAAGGTCACCGTCACCGACGAGAACGGCAATGTCGCCAATGTGACGATTGCCGATGTCGAGCAGTCCAACGGCGTTATCCACGTCATCGACAAGGTTCTTTTGCCCAAGATGTAACAAGGGACTTGCTGCCGGCGAACTGGCAGCAAGGACCCTCAGTCGATTGCATGATCCCGCTCCCGTGATCCGCAATTGACCCGCGCACTCCGCGTCGTCCACGTTCAGATGTGGGACGGCGCGGAGTGTTCGTTCGAGGGCCACCGTCACCGGCTTTTGATTTCCGCGCGGCGGTATAGTTTGGCAAAAGGACATCAGGAGGAATTGGTCATGAACCGTCGCGACTTTCTTTTGAGCGGTGCCGCCGCCATCGGCGTCGTCGGCGCCGCGGCAACGATGCTGCGCATGAGCAACCCGCAGGCCGCGCAGGCGGCCGAAAAGTTCGAGGTCACCAAGACCGACGCCGAGTGGAAAGCCATCCTGTCACCGGCCGCGTTCGACGTGCTGCGCAAGGAAGGCACGGAATACCCCGGCACCAGCCCGCTGCTCAACGAACACCGCAAGGGCATCTTCGCTTGTGCCGGCTGCGACCTGCCGGTCTACCCGTCGGAGACGAAATTCGATTCCGGCACCGGCTGGCCGAGCTTCTGGCAGGAGGTCGCCAATGGCATCGGCAAGACCGTGGACAGGTCGCTCGGCATGACCCGCACCGAAGTGCATTGCCGCCGTTGCGGCGGTCATCTTGGCCACGTCTTCGACGACGGCCCGGCGCCGACCGGCCTGCGCCATTGCATCAACGGTGTGGCG
>NZ_RZQG01001048.1:0-1919 GCF_003998635.1 Mesorhizobium sp. M7D.F.Ca.US.004.03.1.1 | reverse complement strand
TTTCCGGGCATTGCACCAGCTTCGGCAATCGATGCGTCCACTCGGTGAATATCGTTGCCAGCCCGGGTTCTGAACGCGGATTCATTTGACGAACCGGCGCTGAGCCGATTAGCTTTCTTTCCCAGGGATGGCAGCGCTGCCATCGGGGCAAACGCAGACATGAACACGATCGGCTGGCCGAATTTCAGGAGCCTGAATCAGGAAGGCATTGTCTTTGCCATCGCGGTGGTGCTGTTCGTTGCCGCTGCCATCGGCCTGCCTGGCTTCATCGATGCCAACAACCTTGTCGCCATCGTCCGCTCCGTGTCGGTGCTCGGCATCCTGGCGCTTGGCATGGCCGTCGTCATCATCGGCCGCGGCATCGACCTCTCCGCCGTAGCGATCATGGCGATGTCGGTCGCCTGGTATCTGCAACTGCTGAACTCGGGCACGCCGGATGGGCTGGCCTTCGCCTATGTGCTGGCCGGCGTGCTGGCGATCGGGCTGCTGAACGGCTTTCTCGTCGCCTATGCCGATGTGCCGGCGATCTTCGTGACGCTGGCCACCGGCTCCTTCGTCTTCGGCTATGTGCGCTCGCAACTGATCACGCAGGATGCCGTGCCGGTGCCGCAGGGCCACTGGGTCGAGCTGCTCGGCGGCCTGCGCTTCCTCGATATTCCCATCGAGGTGTTCGTGTTCGCCGGCCTGGCGTTCCTGTTCTTCCTGTTCCTGCGCTACACCAAATGGGGCCGCTACATCTATTTCGCCGGCGACAATCCGGTGGCCGCCCGCAACATCGGCATCCCTGTGCGGCCGATGCTGGTGCTGCGCTACGTGCTTTCCGCCTTCGTCGCACTGATCGCCGGCCTGCTGACGGCGGCGAGCCTGCATTCGATCAACACCCGCGTCGTCAATTCGACGCTGCTCTACGACATCGTGCTGGTGGCGGTGATCGGCGGCATCGGCCTGTCCGGCGGGCGCGGTGGGGTGCGCAACGTGCTGGTCGGTGCGGCGCTGATCGGCATCCTGCTCAACGCCATGACCATCATCGACATTCCGCTGCTCTACCAGAACCTGATCAAGGCAGCGATACTGCTGGGGGCCATCATCGTCGACGGCATCATCAATCCACGTGACGAGCAGACCGCCCAGCAAGGCGATATTTAGGGGTACCCGGTCCGATCCATCCCGATCGGCCGGCAATGAAAATCGAAACGAGAGGATCTGACATGAAATTCATCAGGACATTGATGGCTGCCGCCACGGCGCTCGCCGTCACCGCCTTCGTGGTGCCAACCTTCGCCGCCGACGATCCGGGTCCGGCGGCTTACGCGCAGGCGCTCAAGGGCAAGCGCGTGATGCTGGTGCCGCTGGCGATGGGCTTCGACCTGGCGCAGGGCTGGGCGCATTACCTGAAGAAGGAAGTCGAGGCCTGGGGCGGCACGTTCGAGACGCGCGACCCGAACTGGGTGGTCGATGCCGGTGCGCAGGCGATCACCGACGCCATCTCGTCGGACACCAGGCCGGACGTGCTGATCATCCATGCACCCGACCTCAACTCCTATTCCAAGCTGATGAAGAAGGCGCAAGCCGCCGGCACCTACGTCATCCTGGTCGACAATCCCGCCAATTTCCCTGCCGACGCCTTTGTCGGCAGCGACTGGGACCGGCTTGGCCAGCTCGAGGCCGAAGCGGCTATCAAGGGCTGCGGCGAAAACTCGTCGAAGAAGATCGGCCTCGTGCAGGGCGACCAGGCCAACTCTTCCAGCCTCTACCAGTATGCCGGCATCATGAAGGTGCTGGACAAGCATCCCGACTTCAAGGTCGTGGCCAAGCCCGACTCCAACTGGGACGCGACGACCTCGCGCAACGTGACGACGACGATGCTGCAGCAGAATCCGGATATCTGCTCGATCATCGACTTCTGGGATGGTGACGCC
>NZ_RZQG01001047.1:0-1920 GCF_003998635.1 Mesorhizobium sp. M7D.F.Ca.US.004.03.1.1 | reverse complement strand
CCCTCGGCTTGTCGAGGTTGGGCTGCTCGAAGATGAACGGCATGCCGAGCACGCCTTCCCAGAAATCGATCGAGGTCTGGCGCCCGGCGCCGACCAGCGTGATGTGATGGACGCCCTGCGATTGCAGTTTCTGCATTGGCCTTCTCCCCCGTGGCATCAACTGCCCGTCCGGATCTTGCCGGCACCCGGCGTTCTGCGCACCGCTGGAGCCTCAGGATCCCTGACGTGATGCTAATGCAATCGGCCCCGCTGCGCCAGAAGCCACGAACGCGGTCAGGATCGGGCGATTGAGGGAGAGATCTAAGAGATTCGTGGTCTAGGATCGAAAGCGAATTGCGTCCAATGCCGGCACGCTAATCGAGAAATCTGATCTTTGTGAAAGACATCATCTCTCCCATGACGTTGCCGCTGTCATCGACCTGCTGCCCCTGCCCGACTGTAACCGTCACGCGTTTTCCCTTGTAGTGGGACGGCATCACGGTTTGCTCGTTCCAGCTTTCGCACTCGGGCGCGGAACACAGGCCGACTTGCTCGGCCTTCTTGCGGTCGACAAGGGTCAGGTAACAATTGTCGCCGCATTCAAAACCTCGAATGGTGCCCGTGATCTTGCTGTCCTTGGAGAAGGACGGACCACACTGGGCAATCAGGGACACGGAGACGAGGAGGGCCAAGGCCAGTTGTTTCATGCAGCCAACTTGCTGCAACATGCCGTGCCGCGCAAGCACTGCACGCCGGAATACGCTTTGTGGTTATGAACGTTCAGGGCCCGTAGATTTCCAAAACGCCAGTGGCTATATGGATCACATGCTGAAATTTCCCGCCGACCAAGTCTATGTGCGTATTTGCCACGTCAAGAAGGGCTATGAGGACCGAGAACAGCACATCGCGAGGCAGATCGGACGCCATGGTATTCCCGCCACTTGGTACCTTCACTGGGATGTTTCGGACATTACTGATGAAGACGTCAAAAGACTTACCACGCCAGGCGCTCTCAAAATGGCGGAACTGTCCTGCTCCTTGAAACACATCGGGATCTGGCGTGATTTTCTGAAGACCGACAAGCACTATTGTCTGGTCTTAGAGGACGACGTGTTCCTGGCGGCCAATTTCAATACAAAATTCAACGCGGCTCTGGCAGAGCTCGGCGATCCAAACCGCAAAGCCGTTATCTATATCGGCAATGCCGGCACCTACTACATTTCGGCGTTCAAGTTGAAGCGCGGACAACATCTCTATCCAGCCCCCCACGGCAAAGCCACCGATTCCTACATCATCACCCGCTCCGTGGCAGCGGAGAGGTGCGCCTGGTTTGACGAACGCAAGATGTCCGGGCCGATCGGTCACGAGATCGACAGTGCCGACGCGGCGCTGGGCGTGGAGGTGCTTTGGTTCGAGAGACCTTTTGTTGAGCAGGGCACCCACACTGGCGCCTTCCTGACGTCTATAAACCCCGACAAACAAAGGCCACTTTGGTACAAGCGCATGGAGTGGCTCTATAAAAAATATCGCCGGCAGCTGGTTGGCCATATCTAGAGACTTGCTGCCACCCGGTTCTGTTCATATGCCACGCCGGCCATCCAACGGAGACCGCGTCAAACTTTGGCCTGCAGGACCAGATCCTCAAAACCTGTACGACTAAGTCATTGAAATCCTTGGTACGCCCAAGGGGAATCGAACCCCTGTTCCCGCCGTGAGAGGGCGGTGTCCTGACCGCTAGACGATGGGCGCGTTCAAGAACCGGCGATATAGGCTGAGCGCTGGGAAAAAGCAACTGGGGTTCGGCCGCTTTCCCTTGTCGGGGAAAAGTCGGCTGCAGGTCTAGCGTTTCGGCTCGATCAGGTCCCAGAGATTGCCGTGGAGATCGGCGAAAACCGCCACCGTGCCGTAAGGCTCGAAGCGCGGTGCTTCACGGAATTCGAC
>NZ_RZQG01001046.1:0-1921 GCF_003998635.1 Mesorhizobium sp. M7D.F.Ca.US.004.03.1.1 | reverse complement strand
GTCAGCAGCAGCGCGCACAGCCCGGCCGTGAGCAGCGACGCGGCGATGACGGCGAGATGCGTTTGCTGAAGCCGCCCGCCAAACAGCATGTTGATCAGCCGGCTGGCGACCTGCGCCGGCCCGAACAGGGTCGAAACGAAGAGGCCGGCGGTGCCCAGCCCAAGGGCCGCCGTCAGCGGCACCATGTGGATGAGGATCGCCGACAGCACGAAACCCTCGGTGGCGAACCCCGCCAGCATGAGCAGGAATGCGGCCCGGCCGCGCCGCGGATCGAGCAGTGCGCCCTGTTCGGAAGCGCGGGCGGGTCCTTGCAGCGTTGCGGTTGCATTGCGGCGTGACAGGCGCATCAGCCAGGCGTGGATCGGCAGGCAGAGCCCGAGATTGAGCGCGGCGAACAAGAGATAGACCTCGCGCCATGTCAGCTGCGCGTGCAGCGCCGAGGTCAATGGCCAGAACAGGGTCGAGGCAAACCCCGCGATAAGCGTCAGGTGGGTGATGCTGCGTTGCGGCCGGGGAACCCCGATCTGTACGATCGCCACGAAGGCGGCGCTGTAGAGGACAAAGCTGGAGGCCAGCTCCATGGCCAGCAAGGCCAGGACGAAGGTCACGCGGCCGGGCGCGACGGCGCACAGCGCCAGCGCCACCGCTGCCGCGACCGAGCCGATGGTCATGATGCGGCCGGCGCCGAAGCGGTCGGCCCATCGCCCGGCCGTCGGCGCGAACAGGCTGCCGGCAAACAGCGAGGCGGACAGGGCGCCGAACACCCAGCCTTCCGCGAGGCCGAACTCCCTGGCCATTGCCGGCGCCAGGATCGAGAAGCTGTAGAAGAGCGTGCCGTAGCCGATGATCTGGGTCAGCCCCAGCGCCCAGATCGCCTTGCGCAGAACGGACCGGTCAGGCATCGATGCTGGCTGCCATCGTCTCTTGCGCCTCGGTGCTGGCCGGCGTGGTTGCGCAGCCGCAGCCCGAGGCGCCCTTGGCCTTGGCATGCGCATCCTCGACACAGCAAGCGTCGACATCGGCCGGCGCAGGCCCGCCGCAGCAGCCGGCGCTTGCCGATACCGTCACGATACCGACCGCGCTGCACACGCCGGTCTCCGGCAACACCAGCCGCACCTCGCGGGCCGCGACATGGTCTCCGGCAATGTCGGCGACCACCGAGCGGACCTGCTCGTAGCCGGTCGCCATCAGGAAGGTCGGGGCGCGGCCATAGGATTTCGAGCCGACGATGGTGAAGCCGGGTTCGGGATGCGCGAGTTCCGCGATGCCATGCGCGGGAACCGTGCCGCAGGAGTGGAAGTTCGGATCGATCAGCGGCGCCAGCGCCGGCGGCGCTTCGACGACGGGATCGAGCGCGATGCGGATTTCGCCGAGGAACGACAGATCGGGCCGGAAGCCGGTGGTGACGACGATGCGGTCGACGGCCAGGCTGAACGGCTTGCCGGCCAGGCTGGCATCGACGGCGAGCCCCTCGCCCTGCGTCTCGATGCGGTTGACGGCGAAAGGCGCCAGCATGTTCAGCCTGCCGTCCGTCATCGCCTGCCTGGCGGCCAGCCCAAGCGCGCCGCGTTCGGGCAACTGGTCGTTCAGCCCGCCGCCGAGCAGCCTGTCGACGCTGGCATGGCGCAGCGCCCAGAAGATCTCGGTGCCAGGTGCCGCGTCCTGCAGTTCCATCAGCGCCAGGGCGACGTTGATGGCCGAGTGCCCGCCGCCGATGACCAGGACGCGCTTGCCCGCATAGTCTTCTCTCGCCTTGCCGACCACGTCGGGAATGCCATAGGCGATGCGCGCCGACGCCGCGCCTTCGCCGGGAACCGGCAGGCCGTCGACACCGATCGGGTTTGGCCGCCACCATGTTCCGGACGCGTCGATGACGGCGCGGGCGAGAACGCGGTGCTCGCCGCCGGCATCGCGATAGGGG
>NZ_RZQG01001045.1:0-1921 GCF_003998635.1 Mesorhizobium sp. M7D.F.Ca.US.004.03.1.1 | reverse complement strand
GAGGTGCGCGAATCGGTGATGATCATCTCGGTGATCGCCTGCGCCTGCGGCGCGATTTCGGCCCACACGCCAAGCTGGTCGAGCATGCGGCAGGCGGCGGCGGCAATGGCCGAAGCGCGGCCATCCCTTTGCCAGACGCCAGCGGGCGCGGCATCGACAAGAGCGATGGCGAGACCCGGGCGCGCCTGCTTCAGCGACACGGCTGCGGCCAAGCCGACATAGCCGGCGCCGGCGACCAGAACATCGAGCCCGGATCTGGGTTTCGCGTCCGCCTTGCGTTCCATCATCTTCGCTCCTTGCGCGCCGGCCGGGTCTTGCGCCCTTGACTGCCTGTCCGTCCTGTCGGAAACCGCCATAACACTTCTGCTGCGAGGGCGCGAAATATGACGGCAGCCATGGACGAGCTTCTCGGCATTCTCGACCTCGAGAAGCTGGAACACAATCTGTATCGTGGTCGCAGCCCCCTGCTCGACTGGCAGCGCGTCTTCGGCGGCCAGACCATTGCCCAGGCGCTGGTGGCGGCGCAGCGAACCGTCGATCCCGATCGCCACGTGCATTCGCTGCACGGCTATTTCATGCGGCCCGGCGACACCAAGGTGCCGATCGTCTACGAGGTCGACCGGATCCGCGATGGCGGCTCCTTCACCACGCGGCGCGTGGTGGCGATCCAGCACGGCCAGGCGATCTTTTCGCTGGAGGCCTCGTTCCAGCAGGACGAGGTCGGCCTCGAGCACCAGGTGCCGATGCCGCAGGACGTTCCGGGGCCGGACACATTGCTGTCGCAGCGCGAATTGCTGGGCAAGTTCGGCGAAGCGGTGCCCGAAGGCATCAAACGCTATTGGGAGCGTGACCGGCCGATCGAGATGAAGCCGGTGATGCTGAAGCATTACACGAGCCGCGAGAAGCTGGAGCCGAAGCAGAACATCTGGATCCGGACCACCGGTCCGGTGCCCGCGGATCGCGCCATCCAGGCGGCGGTGCTTGCCTATCTCTCCGACATGACGCTGCTCGACACCTCGACCTTCGCGCATGGCCGCGCCATTTTCGATCGCGATATCCAGGCGGCGAGCCTCGACCACGCCATGTGGTTCCACCGCAGCCATGCGCTCGACGACTGGATGCTCTACACGCAGGACAGCCCGTCGACGCAAGGGTCGCGCGGCTTTACGCGCGGGTCGCTGTTTGCCCGCGACGGCACGCTGATCGCCTCGGTTGCGCAGGAAGGGCTGATCCGGCTCAAGCGATCGCCTGCAGAGTAGGCATTTTGGAAAAATTGCCTAATTTTTAAGCAGATGCATCGCCGCAGCTGTGGGCAGGTTGCGTCGGGACGCTCCTCGATCTCTTTGTTTACAACGGGTTAACACCCTGCTTCGGCACTTGGCACGGAGCTTGAATCCTCGTGGGCACTCTCCGGCTCTTTGGGATCGGTGAAGGTGTGCAAACGCGGGGGACCGCAACAGCAAAGGGTGAAACCTTATGAAAATCGTGATGGCAATCATCAAGCCGTTCAAGCTCGACGAGGTACGCGAAGCGCTTACCGCCGTCGGCATCCAGGGCCTGACCGTCACCGAAGTCAAAGGCTACGGGCGTCAGAAAGGGCATACGGAAATCTATCGCGGGGCGGAATACGCGGTCAGCTTCCTGCCGAAGATCAAGATCGAAGTCGCGGTCAGTGCCGACATGGTCGACAAGGCCGTCGAAGCCATCACCGCCGCCGCCAAGACCGGCCAGATCGGCGACGGCAAAATCTTCGTTTTCGGCATCGATCAGGCGGTGCGCATCCGCACCGGCGAAACAGACACCGACGCGCTCTGAGCGGCGATCACGTATTCCAATGGAGAGTTCAATGAATATTCCTTCCACCTTGAAGACGACGGGACGAGCCGCCCTTTTGGGTTCGCTCGTTCTCGCAGCATTGGGC
>NZ_RZQG01001044.1:0-1929 GCF_003998635.1 Mesorhizobium sp. M7D.F.Ca.US.004.03.1.1 | reverse complement strand
GCGCAGCGGCAGATGTTTCTGACTACTCTGCCGCGCCCCTGAAGGCGCTGGCGCCGGTTTCGAACTGCAGCTTGGCCAGCCGCGCATAAATGCCGCCCTTGGCGACTAGGCTCTGATGCGTGCCTTCCTCGACGATCGTGCCGCCATCCATGACCAGGATCCTGTCGGCCTTCAGCACCGTTGCCAGGCGGTGGGCGATGACGATGGTGGTGCGGCCCTGCATCAGGCGTTCCAGCGCCATCTGCACCAGCGTCTCGCTTTCGGCGTCGAGCGCCGAGGTGGCCTCGTCGAGCAGCAGGATCGGCGCGTCGCGCAGGATGGCGCGGGCGATCGCCACCCGCTGGCGCTGCCCGCCTGACAGCGTCACGCCGCGCTCGCCGACCTGGCTGTCGTAGCCCTTTTCGAGCTTGAGGATGAATTCGTCGGCAAGTGCATCCTTCGCCGCCGTCTCGATCTCGGCCTTGCTGGCTCCTGGCCGGCCGAAACCGATATTGTCACGCGCGCTTGCCGCAAAGACGGTGACGTCCTGCGGCACGATGGCGATGCGCTGGCGGACGGAAACGGGGTCGGCCTCGCGCACGTCGACGCCATCGATCAGGATCTTGCCTGTTTCGGGATCGTAGAAACGCAGGATCAGCGAAAAGACCGTGCTCTTGCCGGCCCCTGACGGGCCGACGATCGCCACCGTCTCGCCGGGCATGACCTGAAAGCTCAAGCCGTGCACGGCAGCGCGGTCGGGCCTTGCCGGGTAGGAGAAGGAGACATTGTCGAAGACGATCGCACCCTTGGCGACCGCAGGCAGCGGCTTCGGATCGGCCGGAGCCTGGATCGCCGGCTTCTCTGCCAGGATCTCGGTCAGCCGTTCGGCAGCGCCCGCCGCCTGCGCAAGCTCGCCCCAGACTTCCGACAGGGCGCCCAGCGCGCCGGCGGCAAACACCGAATAGAGCAGGAACTGACCGAGCGTGCCCGGCGATATCGAGCCTTCGAGCACGTCGCGCGAGCCGAACCACAGCACCGCCACAACGGACGAGAAGATGGTGAAAATGGCGAAGAAGGTGAGGAAGGAGCGCGCGAAGATCGAGCCGCGTGCCGCCTCGAAAGCGGCTTCCACCGCGGCCGAGAAATGCCCGGTTACCAGCTTCTCATTGGTGAAGGCCTGCAGCGTGCGCACAGCGCCGATCTGCTCGCTGGCATAGGCGGTGGCATCGGCAAGCGTATCCTGCGCCTGCCGCGACTTGCGCCGCACCGAGCGGCCGAAGGCGACCAGCGGCAGCACGATGACGGGAATGGCCGCAATGACTAGGCCGGACAGTTTCGGGCTGGTGACGACCATCATCGCCAGCGCGCCAAGGCCGAGGATGACATTGCGCAGCGCCACCGAGGCCGTCGCTCCGACGGCCGACTTGACCTGCGTCGTGTCGGCGGCGAGCCGCGACACGATCTCTCCCGACTGGGCGGTGTCGAAGAAGGAAGGCGACAGCGTCGTGACATGGGCAAAGACATCTCGGCGGATGTCGGCGACGACGCGCTCGCCGAGCGTGATGACGAAATAGTAGCGGCTGGCCGATGCACCCGCCAGCACGGCGGCCATCGCCACCAATGCGGCGAAATATTCGGCGATGAAGATGGTGTTGGCCGACGAGAAACCATGATCGATCATACGCCGTACGGCCAGCGGCAGCGCCAGCGTCGTTGCCGCGGCGATGACCAGCGAGATCACGGCGCCGACGACCAGCGTGCGATAACGCGTGATGTACGGGAACAGGCGCCTGAGCGGCTTGAGCGAACGCCGACGCTCGTCTGCGCTGATGAATTGCGCCATCCCAGTGTTTCCTCTGGCCGCCCTTGGGCTATGCGCCGCAATATGCGCTTGCCGCGGCCTTGTGATTCAATTCCGGCTGATGTATAGGCTCGCCGACCGTTTAGAAG
>NZ_RZQG01001043.1:0-1933 GCF_003998635.1 Mesorhizobium sp. M7D.F.Ca.US.004.03.1.1 | reverse complement strand
CTCCAGCACCGTGACGCGTTTGGCCTCCGTCGGGTGCGCAGTCATGGTCGGGCCGACGCAAAGCTCATCGAGCGTTGCCTGGACTTCCTCCGCCGAGTGGCCGTTCGCTGCCATCTGCGCGATCACGCCAGCGAAGGACCCGGGCACTTCGTCGACACCGGCGCCTTGTTCGAGTTCGCGGCGCACCCGCATGGCAAGCAATTCGTCTGCTATCGCCAGCAATTGGAACCATACGCCGGTCGCCTGAAGCGCGGGGATGCGCTGCTCCGCGGCGAGGGAGACCAGCGACCTACGTCCGGTCAGAACGGCGGCGATCTCGGGCTCACGCGCGCTCGCGACCTGAAGCAGCAAGCGCAACAAAAGGCTGCGTTCATCCTCACGAAAGTTGATGCGTCTGCTTTGTTCCAAACCGCTTTCCTGACTCGTCCGCATGGATACCGCTGTACTTGCGCCCTGATTCGAGGGCGGCGCCTGCTGTCAGGCGACCCGATCGGGGACCGGGCGACCTTCGAAGAAGGCGGTCAGGTTCTCCACCACCTTCATGCCCATCGCCACCCGCGTCTCCTCGGTCGCACTCCCGAGATGCGGCAACAGCACGACGTTCTCCAACTGCTTCAGCGCCTCCGGAACGGCCGGCTCTTCGGCAAAGACGTCGAGACCCGCTCCGGCGATCTCGCGCCTTTGCAGCGCGCCGATCAGCGCATCCTGGTCAATGACGTCGCCGCGTGCCGTGTTGATCAGGAATGCGCCGCGTTTCATCGACCGCAGGCTGCGAGCATCGATGAGATGGCGGTTTTCCGCGCCGCCCGGACAGTGCAGCGACACGAAATCGGATGCCGCGAGCGCATCTTCCAAGGTTGGCATCTGCACCGCGCCCATGGCGCGCGTCTCGTCATCGTCGATCGGTGACCGATTGAAGAAGACGATCTTCATTCCGAAGCCGAAATGCGCGCGCCTGGCCGTTGCCTTGCCGATGCGCCCCATGCCGACAATACCCAGGGTCTTGCCCGACACCTTCGCGCCGGCCATGTGCGTCGGCGACCAGCCACGCCACTCTCCGGCCCGCAGCTGCCGCTCGCCCTCACCGGTCCGGCGCGCGACGGCCAAGATCAGGCTGAGGGCTAGATCGGCGGTGCAATCGGTCAGTACGCCCGGGGTGTTGGTCACCACGATGTCGCGGTCGCGGGCCGCCGCGACATCGATATGGCTGAAGCCGACGCCGAAATTGGCGATGATCCTGGTGCGGGCTGCGCTTTCGGGAAAGACCACACCAGGCAAGCGGTCGCTGACGGTCGCCAGGATGGCGTCAAAATCTGCGAAGGCGGAAGTCATCGCGGCAGCGCTCAGCGGCGTGTCGTCTGTGTTGAGCGTGGTGTCGAAGCGCTCGGCGAGGAGCGCTTCAACGGCGGCCGGCCATCTGCGGGTGACAATCAATCGCGGTTTCATCGAATTTCCCTGCCGATCGACGGGGTGCGATGTTTCCACCACCCCGAACAGACTTCAAACTGCGCAATGTGGGCTTCGCCCGGTCGGCCGTCACGCCGCCTTCTTGGTCCGCGCCAGCGTATCGGCCACGACCTCGCCGAATGAGGCCGGCGTCGGCACGATGACGACACCGGCCTCCTTGAGGATTTCGACTTTTTCCTGCGCCGATTCGCCGAAGGCGGAGATGATGGCGCCGGCATGGCCCATGCGCCTGCCTTTTGGCGCGGAAAGCCCGGCGATATAGGCAATCAGCGGCTTGCGCATGTTGTCGCGCGCCCAGATCGCGGCTTCCGCTTCCTGCGGTCCGCCGATCTCGCCGATCATCACCACAGCGTCGGTGTCTTCGTCACGCTCGAAGAGTTGCAGGATATCCTTGAAAGACGAGCCGTTGATCGGATCGCCGCCGATGCCGACGCTGGTCGACACGCCGATGCCCAGCGCCTTCATC
>NZ_RZQG01001042.1:0-1936 GCF_003998635.1 Mesorhizobium sp. M7D.F.Ca.US.004.03.1.1 | reverse complement strand
GGCCAGGCGATCTGGCAAAAGGCCTTGCCGGTAAAAGAATGGGAGCGCGCCGACGCCGTCTTCACCGGCGACACCGACGAGGAAGGCATCGGCCGCTGGCGTTTCCCCAAGGTGCCGCTCGGCGAGACCTGGCCGATGAAGCATGACGGCATCGACTATCTCGGCCGTTTCACCTCGTTTCGCCATGTTGGCGTCTTTCCCGAGCAGGCCTCGCACTGGGACCACATGGCCGGGCTGATCGCGGCGGCGAAGCGGCCGGTCAAGGTGCTGAACCTGTTCGGCTATACCGGTCTTGCTTCCTTGGTGGCGGCCCGCGCCGGCGCCGAGGTCACCCATGTCGATGCCTCGAAGAAAGCGATCGGCTGGGCCCGTGAAAACCAGGAAATGGCCGGGCTCGGCAGCAAGCCGATCCGCTGGATCGTCGACGACGCGGTGAAATTTGCCGAGCGAGAGGAGCGCCGGGGTAGCCGCTATGACATCATCCTGTTCGACCCGCCGGCCTATGGCCGCGGCCCCAAGGGCGAGGTCTGGCAATTATTCGAGGACCTGCCTGCTTTGACCGATCTCTGCCGCGCGATCCTGACGCCGAAACCGCTTGCCGTGGTGCTGACCGCCTATTCGATCCGCGCCTCCTTCTTCGCCATCCATGCCTTGATGCGCGACACCTTTGCCGGCATGGGCGGCAAGATCGAATCGGGTGAGTTGATCATCCGCGAAAAGTCCGCCGGCCGGGCGCTTTCGACCTCATTGTTTTCGCGTTGGGTGGCCTGAATGAACGAGCGGCACGCAGGCGCACCCGGCCAGGTTAAGGAAGTCACCAGCCTCGCCAATCCGCTGGTCAAGGATATCAAGGCCCTCGCGCAGAAGAAATTCCGCGACCAGCAGAACGCCTTCATGGCCGAGGGACTGAAACTGGTCATCGATGCGCTCGATCTCGGCTGGCACATCAGGACATTGGTTTTCGCCAAGGCCGGGCGCGGCAACGCGGCGGTGGAAAAGGTCGCGGCACGCACGGTTGCCGCCGGCGGCATGGTGCTGGAAGTGTCGGAAAAGGTGCTCGTCGCCATCACCCGTCGCGACAATCCGCAAATGGTGGTCGGCGTCTTTTCGCAAAAATTCCTGGCCTTGAAGGATGTCCGCGCTGACAATGGCGACGTCTGGGTGGCGCTCGACCGGGTGCGCGATCCCGGTAATCTCGGCACCGTCATCCGCACCATCGATGCCGTCGGCGCCAAGGGCGTCATCCTGGTCGGCGACACCACCGATCCTTTTTCGGTGGAGACGGTGCGCGCCACAATGGGTTCGATCTTTGCCGTGCCGGTGGCCAAGGCGACAACCGAGGCTTTCCTTGCCTGGCGAGGCGGGTTTTCAGGCCTCGTCGCCGGCACCCACCTGAAAGGCGCCGTCGACTACCGCTCGGTCGATTTTTCCCGCGGCCCGGTGCTGCTGATGATGGGCAACGAGCAGCAGGGACTGCCCGAAAGCCTGGCTGCGAGTTGCGACAGGCTGCTCCGGATTCCGCAAGCGGGCCGTGCCGATTCGCTCAATCTGGCCGTCGCCACCGGCATCATGCTGTTCGAGATCCGGCGCGGCGCGCTGAAGCTCGAACCAATCGTGGACCAGCAATGAAGGTTGCCTGCCCGTGAAATCATGGTCTCCCTACGCGCTGCTCGTCGTCGCGGCCATCGCGCTTGACCAGTGGATAAAACACCTGGTCGAGACTGGTCTCGCCTTTCAGGAAAAGCTCGATCTGGTACCCTTCCTGGCGCTGTTTCGCACCTACAACACCGGCATCGCCTTCTCGATGTTCTCGTCCTTTGGCGACACCGGGCTGATCGTCATTTCGCTTGCGGTCGTTGCCTTCGTGCTGTTCCTGGCGACACGGATCGCACCGTCCCAGATCCTTGCCCGCACCGGCTTTGCGCTGATCGTCGGC
>NZ_RZQG01001041.1:0-1942 GCF_003998635.1 Mesorhizobium sp. M7D.F.Ca.US.004.03.1.1 | reverse complement strand
AATTTGAGGTAGGGCATGAAGTTGCGGCGGATGCCGGCGAGGTTGTCGTCGATGTCCTGCGGGGTCAAAAGCTTCCGCGCCTCGTCCTTGAACGACGGGTCGCCGATCATCGAGGTGCCGCCGCCCATCAGCGCGATCGGCCGATGACCCGTCTGCTGCAGCCAGTGCAGCATCATGATCTGGATCAGCGAGCCGGCGTGCAGGCTTTTGGCCGTCGCGTCGAAGCCGATATAGGCAGTCACCGTCTCCTTGGCGAAGATAGCGTCGAGGCCGGCATCATCCGAAGTCTGGTGGATGAAACCGCGCTCGCTCATCGTGCGCAGGAAATCGGATTTGAAGGCGGACATTGTTTCTTTCCCGAAAGCGCCCGGCCGCTGTGGCTCGGGCGTGCATGAACGCGGGCGTTTAGCATCCAAGCGCGATCAGCAAAAGTGGAATCCGGTTTTGCGTCCCGCGCGGATGGTGTTGCGAATCCTTGCTTCGCCGTTTTGGCTGGCGTATTGAGGCGCCGCGCAGGGGCAGGGCCTGAAGCGCCGCGACGGGGCCATCCCGCAGATCAGATCCGGAAAGCTCCGCGATGAACAGGAACTATCTCATCCTCTTTCTGTTCAGCCTGCTGATGACGCTCAGTGGGCTGATGAGCCTTCCACCAATCGACCGCGACGAGTCGCGTTTTGTCCAGGCCACCAAGCAGATGGTCGAAACCGGCGACTATGTCGACATCCGTTTTCAGGATGCCTCACGCTACAAGAAGCCGATCGGCATCTACTGGCTGCAATCGACGGCCGTGGCGCTGAGCGGCGAGGGGGCAGCGGCGCCGATCTGGGTCTACCGCCTCGTCTCCATGCTTGGCATTGCCTTGGCCGTCGTCGGCATTGCCTGGACGGGCACGAAGCTCTTCGGGGCCAATGCCGGTCTCGCCGCCGGTCTGATGATGGCGGCAATCTTCGCCACCGCCTTCGAGGGCCGCGACGCCAAGACCGACGCCATGCTGCTGGCCTGCTGCGTGGCGGCGCAAGGCGCGCTCGCCCAGATCTATCTGGCAGCGCGCCGGAACGAACCGGTAGCGGCCCATCTGCCGTGGATCTTCTGGGCGGCTCAAGGCCTGGGGATCCTCATCAAGGGGCCTGTCGCTCCGCTGTTGTCGGTGCTGACGGTCGCCACGCTGTTTGCTTTCGAACGCGACTGGCGATGGCTTTTGAAGCTGAAGCTCGTGCGCGGTGTCGCTCTGGTGCTTCTTATCGTGCTGCCTTGGGTTGTTCTCATCACCTGGAAGAGCGGCGGCGCCTTTCTCCAGGATGCCGTCGGCAAGGACATGGTGGCCAAGGTCGCCGCGGGCGAGGAATCGCACGGCCTGCCGCCCGGTTTCTACATGCTGACCTATTCGCTGTTCATGTGGCCCTTCGGCCTGATCGCGGTCGGCGCCGGGCTCCAAGCCCTCAACCGTCTGCGCGACGATCCCCGGCTGCGTTTCTGCCTCGCCTGGTACATTCCGTTCTGGCTGGTGTTCGAGCTGATCCCGACCAAGCTGCCGCACTATGTCCTGCCGGCCTATCCCGGCATGGCGCTGCTGATCGGCTGGCTTTTGACTTTGTCGCCGCAGGAGGCGAATGCGCCGCTCAGGCGCTGGCAGAATTGGTTGTGGTGGTCGACCGCGTTCGGTCTTGCCGTGGTCAGCCTCGGCCTGGCGGCTGTCTGCATCGGAGCGCCGATCTACCTCACCGGCACCTTCTCCTGGTGGAGCATTCCGGCGGCCGTGGCGGCACTGGGGGCGGGCTATTTCGCTTTTTCGCGGCAGCTGCAAGTGCCGCTGCGCCGCATCGGCGCCATCGCGGTGTGTGCCGGCATCACCTACGGGCTGTTGTTCGGCGTCATCGCGCCATCGCTGAAGCCGATCTGGCTGAGCCCGGCCATCGAGGCCGCGGTCCGCGCCAACAAGCCT
>NZ_RZQG01001040.1:0-1942 GCF_003998635.1 Mesorhizobium sp. M7D.F.Ca.US.004.03.1.1 | reverse complement strand
GTCTTTTCCTGGGCCTGGGCTACGCCGAGCGTCAGCAGCGCGGCCGATGCGGCAAGCGCGATACGCAGTGAAATACGCATGATAGTCCTCTCTTTATGATCCCGGCCGTCGTTCCGAACGGCTCTGTGGGGCGGTGCTTTTGACCGCCCGCTGGCGCGATACTCCCACTCTTTCAAAGAAAAAAGCAACTGCAAAACCACAAAAATGGGCAAGGCTATTCTGCCGCTGCGTCAGCGCTCAAGCAACGAGCCCAGTGGCGCGCTCGATGAAGTCGGCTATCGACTTTGCATCGTCGAGATCGAACACCGGCAGATGCTCGCCTTCAGCCGCAAAATCGGCGGCGACGGCGACAATGTTGGGATCCCCTGCCGAAAGCGGCGTGCGGTCCTTCGCTTCCAGCCGGCGGGTTTCGATCTTGCGGTGGGCTTCGCGCTTGTAGCCCTCAACCAGCACTAGGTCGCATGGCGCAAGCCGCGACAAGATAGTCTCCAAAGTCGGCTCATCCTCACCGCGCAGCTCATGCATCAGTGCCCAGCGAACGCCGGAGACGATCGCGACTTCGGTAGCGCCGGCTTGCCGATGGCGAAAACTGTCGGCGCCCGGCTTGTCGATGTCGAAGTCATGATGGGCATGTTTCACCGTCGACACTTTCCAGCCGCGCCGGACAAGCTCGGCGACCAGCTTTTCGGTCAATGTCGTCTTGCCGGAATTTTTCCAGCCGGTGATGCCGAAGATGCGTCTGTTCATGGCTTCATGCTCTGCAACAGACGCTCGGCAGAGACAAGATCATTAGGGTCGTTGATGTTGAAGAAGGGGTCGACCCCGGCCGATTGCAGAATCGGGAATTCCACCTCGACAAAACCGTGCCGGTCGATGAAAGCCGACACCCGCCTGTTGTCCTCGTCGACCAGAAAGTGCCGCAAGGCGTCTCGGCAGTCCGTCGGCCAGAGTGCGAAAGTCGGGTGCCGTTTGCCGGCCGAGCAAGCGACGGCAATTGAACCTGGACTTTGATCGGTGGCCGCAGCCAGCCGTTCGACGAGATCCAGCGGCAGGAAGGGCGTGTCGCCGGCAGCGGTGACGATCGCCTTGCAAGCCGTGTTGCCAACGGCCCATTCGAGGCCGGTCAGGATTCCGGCAAGCGGCCCGGCAAAGCCGCTCACCATGTCGGCAAGCACCGGCAGGCCAAAGCGCGAGAATCGTGCCGGATCGCCATTGGCGCTGAGCGCCAGGGGGGTAGTCTGCCGGCCAAAGCGCGAGACGACCTGGTCAAGCACGCAGCCGCTGCCAAGCGGCAACAGGCTCTTGTCGCCACCGCCCATCCGTCTTGATTGGCCGCCGGCCAGAATGATCCCAGCAATGTCTCGCTTCATGCCATGGAGCCTGTACGCCAGCCGCCGGAAATCACAAGAACCTTCAAATGACCTGGCTAGATTCCGTCGGGCACCATGGTCGGCCCCGTGCTTTCGACGACGATCTTTCGCCGGCCGACCACTCGCTCGCGGTAGAGCGCATAGAGGCCGGAGCCGATGATGATGGTGGCGCCGACGATCATCGGAAGATCGGGAATATCGGCGAAGATGAACAGGCCAAGCAGAATCGACCAGATCAGCGCCGTATAGCGGAACGGCGCGATGAAGGAGATGTCGCCCGCCCGCATCGCCATGATGATGAACTGATAGCCGATCAGCACCAGGACAGCAGCCAAGGCCAACAAGGCCGTGCTGTTGCCCGTCATCGGTGTCCAGCCTCCCATCGGCGACAACAGCGAAGCGCCGACAATTGTCATGGCAAGCGCGGTCGCGGTCGACACCAGCAATGTCGGAATGGCCTTGGGAATCCGCTTGGTGGCGAGATCGCGCACCGCACAACAGGCGACGCTGGCCAACGCCGACAGCGAATAGATGCTGAACCCTTCGAAGCCAGGCCGCACGATGATCAGCAC
>NZ_RZQG01000103.1:0-10993 GCF_003998635.1 Mesorhizobium sp. M7D.F.Ca.US.004.03.1.1 | reverse complement strand
CTCTCACTGTCTGGCGATGTCGAGGAAGGCCGATGTTGCCGCCTTTGCGAATTCCGGGTCGTTGATGTGGAGCGGAAGGCGCGTCACGCGCCGCAGGTCATTCGGCCTGATGGTGCGCTCGATGGCTTCGAAGAGAACAGCGTCGGCTTCCGGGTCGAAGAAGGCGCCGCCTTCGATGTCGAGCGCCGAGACGCCTTTTTCTGGAATGAGAAAATGCACCGGCCCCTCGCAGCGAGCGAGCCTGGTGCCGATCCATTCGCCGATCGCACGGCATTCCTGCGCCGTGGTGCGCATCAGCGTGACGTTGGGATTGTGCTCGTAGAACAGCCGGTCGCGATGGTGTTCCGGGATGGTCGAAGGCGCCCAGAAGTTCACCATGTCGAGCGCGCCGACCGAACCGACATAGGGCAGCCGGGTGCGGGCGATCGCGCCAAAACGGTCCTCGGTTGCCGGCAGGACGCCGCCGAACAGGAGATCGCAAACTTCGGTCGTGGTGATGTCGATGATCCCGGACAGCAGGCCGCTGTCGGCCAGCTTCTCCATGCTGCGGCCGCCAGTGCCGGTGGCGTGGAAGACCATGCAGTCGTAGGCAGAACGGAGCTGGTCGGCGATGGCCGTCACGCAAGGCGTGGTGACGCCGAACATGGTGAGGCCGATCGACGGCTTGCCGTCGGGCGGCGGCGCCGGGCTGGCCGCCATGCCTGATATGGCTCGGGCCGCGTTGTGCAAGACAACGCGGGAGAGCCGGTTCAGTCCGGCCATGTCGGTTACAGCGGGCATCATGATGATGTCGGAGACATCGACGTAGGGAGCGGTGTCGCCGGAGGCAAGCGTCGAGACCATGATCTTGGGCAGGCCGAGCGGCAGCGCGCGCATGCCCGACGTGATGATCGATGTGCCGCCGCCGCCGCCAATGCCGATCATCCCGCCGATATCATTGCGCGATTGAACGAAGCGGGCGAAGGCGACGCCCATTGCGGCAACCGCGGTGCCGCGGTCGTCGATATCAAGCACGGCGCCGCGACCGTCGGGGTGATGGCCGGCAATTTCCTTTGCGGTGATGTCGACGGGAATGGTTGCGTCGCGCGTCCCGACATCGACGCGGGACACCGCTGCGCCCGCAGCAGTGATCGCATCGGCCAGGAAGGCAAGTTCTTCGCCCTTGGTGTCGGCGGTGCCCACCACATAGATGCGCTTCATCGCGTTTCCCTGCCGGCTGTTTGCCCGGCCTTTCCGCAAGCGAAGGCCATTGCAATTTTTTGAGACGCGCGTATCGTATTGATATGGATGTCTCACGTCAACAATCCACGGCGAGCGACGACACTGAGCGAGGAAACGGCCAGGCGATAGAGCGCGGGCCGCGCGCACGCACGAAACGGCTGATGCTGGAGACAGCAACAAGGCTGATGCAGGCGGGCGTCACGCCCTCGGTCAGCGAGGTCGCCGAGGCGGCTGAGGTTTCCCGTGCCACTGCCTATCGTTATTTCCCGAGCCAGGCCGCGTTGGTGCAAGCGGTGGTCGACGAGGGACTGGGGCCAATCCTGACCTGGCAGTCGACCTCCGCCGATGCCGAGCGACGGGTCGCCGAGCTGTTCGACACGGCCATGCCGCGCATCGAGGCCTTCGAAGCCACGTTCAAGGCAGCGCTGAAGCTGTCGCTCGATCAATGGGCGCGGCGTCAGGCCGGCACGCTGGGTGGCGAGCCGGCTTTCACGCGCGGCCACCGCATCGACTTGCTGAAAGAGGCGATCGCGCCCCTCAAGGGCCGTTTGCCGCCGCGAGACTTCAAGCGGCTGGCGCAGGCGCTGTCGCTGATGTTCGGTGTCGAGGTGCTGATCGTGCTCAAGGATATATGGGGGCTGGACAGTCGCCGGACGATGTCGGTCGCGCAATGGGCGGCCGGGGCGCTGGTGCGTGCGGCGGTCGCGGAATCGATCGGCGACGAACACAGCATCGATCCGACGGCAGCCATGAAATAGCCCTATCTGGTTCGACCAGATTTGCATGTCGACTACTGATCTTAACCGCAGTGCGGGGTACCGGACAACACCCACGCGTATCACTGAGTAGGAAAATCTTGGTAAAACAGGCAGATAAAGCCGGAATCCGATAGCAATGGGCAAGTCGAGCTGCCAAGAAAGGGCTTGACGCGCATGCAGAATTGGTAATACCAGATCAGACAAGAAAAGCGGATCGAAAGTGAGGGCTGCGATCCATTTTCCGGCAGGGCGAGGAGGCTCGGAACCGGAAAGGTGCGATCACGGGAGGAACTACCAGGGCCGGCCCCGTTGCCGGCTCGCATGACAAGGTAGAATGCGCACAAGGGAGGAAATCATTATGCGCAAGTTAGTGACCAGCGTACTTGCTGGTATCGGCTTAACGCTTGCCTGCGGAACGTCCGTTTACGCGCAGGAAAAGTCACTCACCATCTTCTGGGCCGAATGGGATCCGGCCAACTATCTGCAGGAACTCGGCAACGAGTACGAGAAGGAAACCGGCGTCAAGATCACGGTGGAAACCACACCTTGGTCCGACTTCCAGACCAAGGCCTTCACCGAGTTCAACGCCCATGGCGACGCCTACGATCTGGTCGTTGGCGACTCGCAATGGCTCGGCGCCGGCTCGACCGGTGGCCACTATGTCGACCTGACAGACTTCTTCAAGAAGCATGACCTCGGCAATGTCATGGCACCGGCGACGGTGAAATATTACTCCGAGTATCCCGGCAACAGCGGCAAATACTGGGCAATCCCGCTCGAAGGCGATGCGGTCGGCTGGTCCTATCGCAAGGACTGGTTCGAGGATCCCAAGGAAAAGGAAGCCTTCAAGGCCAAGTATGGTTACGACCTCGACGTGCCGAAGGATTTCAAGGCACTGCGTGACATCGCCGAATTCTTCTACCGGCCGGATCAGAAGAAATACGGCATCGCCATCTATACCGACAACTCCTACGACGCGATGGCGATGGGCTTCGAGAACGCGCTGTTCTCCTATGGCGGCGATCTGGGCGACTATTCGACCTACAAGGTCGACGGCCATATCAACTCCGAGAAGGCCGTGGCGGCGCTCGACGCCTACAAGGAACTCTACAAGTTCACCCCTCCGGGCTGGGCCAAGTCGTTCTTTGTCGAAGACAACCAGGCGATCACCGAAAACCTGGCCGCGATGAGCATGAACTTCTTCGCGTTCTTCCCCTCGCTGATCAACGAGGCGTCGAACCCGAACGCCAAGAACACCGGCTTCTTCGCCAATCCTCCCGGCCCGAACGGCGATCAGTTCGCAGCGCTCGGCGGGCAAGGCATCTCCATCGTCTCCTACTCGCAGAAGCAGGAAGAGGCGACGAAGTTCCTGGAATGGTTCATCAAGGACGAGACCCAGAAGAAGTGGGCGGCACTCGGCGGCTACACCTGTAGTGCGGCCGTGCTGAAGTCGGCTGAATTCCAGAATGCCACGCCCTACAACAAGGCCTTCTATGAGACCATGTTCAAGGTGAAGGATTTCTGGGCGGTGCCGGAATATGCCGAACTGCTGCAGCAGCTCAACCAGCGCGTCTATCCTTACATGATCGGCGGCGAAGGCACCGCCAAGGAAACGCTGGACGCACTGGCTGCCGACTGGAACGCGACCTTCAAGAAGTACGGCCGCGGTCAATAATATCGTGTCTCACGGAGGGGGCGTTGGTGCCTCCTCCGTTTCTTTTTCTGCAAACGGGAGCAGGGTCTTGGCGACCACGATGATCACCACACTGGACAGGTCTTCAAGAGCGGCCGCACGCGGCCTCAGCGACATCTCGATCCGCAACCTCTTCATCATTCCGACGGTCCTGTTCCTGATCGTCTTCAACATCTTTCCGCTGATCTATTCGCTCGGCTATTCCTTCACCGATTTTAGAGCGTCGACCAACGCGCCGGCGAACTTCGTCGGGCTGCAGAACTATCGCGACCTGCTCAACGACCCGTTCGTGTGGAACAATTTCGCCATCACGGCCAAATACGTCATCGTCTCGGTCGCCGGCCAGTTGTTCGTCGGCTTCGGTGTGGCGATGCTGCTCAACCGTGACATTCCCTTGAAGGGATTGCTGACGACGCTGCTTTTGCTGCCGATGATGCTCTCGATGGCCGTCGTCGGCCTGTTCTGGAAACTGCTCTACGATCCGTCATGGGGGGTCATCAATTATTTCCTCGGGCTCGGCAACTTCGAGTGGCTCGCGGACCCCAAGATGGCGCTCTACGCCGTCGCGCTCACCGACATCTGGATGTGGTCGCCCTTCGTTATGTTGCTGTCGCTAGCCGGCCTCTCGGCGGTGCCGAAGCATCTCTACGAAGCCGCCGCGATCGATCGGGCCGGGCCGTTCTACACCTTCTTCCGCATCACGCTGCCACTGGTGGCGCCGATCCTGATGATCGCCGTCATCTTCCGTACCATGGAAGCGTTCAAGACATTCGATCTTGCCTACATCCTGACCAGCCAGCCGACAGCCGAGCTGATCTCGATCCGGCTCTACAAGATGGCGTTCCAGGAATGGCAGACTGGGCGCTCCTGCGCGCTCGCCTACATCGTGCTGATCATGGTGCTGGCCATCACCAACATCTACGTCAAATACCTCAACAAGGTGAAGGAGCGCTGAGATGGCCGCCGTCCGCACTTCTTCCGAAATCGGTCTCAATCGCGTCGCCATCGTCGCGGTGCTGGTGGTGACGATCATCTTCCTGGCGCCGATCTACTGGATCGCCTCGACGGCGTTCAAGCCGCGCAATCTCGCCACCACCATCCCACCGACGGTCGTCTTCCAGCCGGAAATATCGCCGTTCGTGAAGCTGTTCACCAAGCGCTCGCAAATGCGCAGCCCGCCGACACCGGAAGAGTATGCGGCCGCCCCGTGGTGGGAGCGCGTCGTCTTCGACGGCGGCGAGAAGATCGTACGCGACGGCAAAGGCCAGGTGCAGTGGTCGGGATATCCAAGCCGTTTCCTGAACTCGCTGATCATCGCCATCACCTCGACGGTGCTGGCGGTCGGCATGGGAACGTTCACCGCCTATGGCTTCTCGCGCTTCAAGGTGAAGGGAGAGGCGGATCTGCTCTTCTTCATCCTGTCGACGCGCATGCTGCCGCCGGTGGTGGTGGCGATCCCGATGTTCCTGATGTACCGGGCGGTCGGGCTCAACGATTCCCATATCGGGCTGATCATCCTCTACACCGCCTTCAACCTGTCCTTCTCGGTGTGGCTGATGAAGGGCTTCATGGACGAGATCCCGAAAGAGTATGAGGAGGCGGCCCTCGTCGACGGCTACACGCGCATGGAGGCCTTCTTCAAGATCGTGCTGCCAGAGGCCGCCACAGGTATCGCCGCCACCGCCGTGTTTTGCTTCATCACGGCGTGGAACGAGTATGCTTTCGCGCTGATCATGACCAACCGCCGCGCCCAGACGGCTCCGCCGTTCATCCCCAGCCAGGTCGGCTCCGGCCTGCCGGACTGGACGGTGATTGCCGCCGGAACCTTCCTGTTCCTGTTGCCGGTCGCGATCTTCACCTTCCTGCTTCGTAATCATCTGTTGCGCGGCATGTCCTTCGGAGCAATCCGCAAATGAGCTTTCGCGCCATCAATCAGAAGTATCTGGAGCCGGGTTCGCAGGTGCTGATGGTGCTCGGCATCATCGCGCTCTGCCAGCCCTGGAACCTGCTGTTGCATACCTACGGTCTGACCATCACCCTGATCGGCTTGATCGGCTTCAACATCACCTCGAAGATCGCGCCTGAGGAGAAGGCCGGCACCGGCCAGGTGCGAAATCCGGGAGCACAGCATTGACCCAGATCGAGCTTCGCGGCGTCCAGAAATTCTTCGGCGCCGTCCAGGTCATCAAGGACCTCAACCTGAAGATCAGCGACAACGAGTTCATCGTTCTGCTCGGCCAGTCGGGCTGCGGCAAGACGACGACGCTGCGCGCCATCGCCGGATTGGAGACGATCGACGAAGGCGACATCCTCATCGACGGCAAACCGATCCAGCATCTGAAGGCCGCCGACCGCGACATCGCAATGGTCTTCCAGTCATTCTCGCTCTATCCGCATATGAGCGTCTACGAGAACATCGCCTTCCCTTTGCGTGCCACGCGCAAGAGCAAGGCCGAGATCGAGCAGGAAGTGCGTTCGGTCGCCAAGACGCTGCAGATCAGCGAATTGCTCGACAAGAAGCCGTCGGCGCTTTCGGGCGGCGACATGCAGCGTGTGGCCATTGGCCGGGCGCTGGTGCGGCGGCCGAAGGCGATGCTGATGGATGAACCGATCGGCGCGCTCGACGCCAAGCTGCGCGAGGAGATGCGGGCGGAGATCAAGCGGCTTCATATCAAGCAGGGCTCGACGACCATCTATGTCACGCACGACCAGATCGAGGCGATGAGCCTCGCCGACCGCATCGTCATCATGCATGAAGGCGTGCTGCAGCAGGTCGGCTCGCCGGACGAGGTCTATTCGCGTCCGGCAAACCTGTTCGTGGCGCAATTCGTCGGCAGTCCGGTGATGAACGTCGCCGATGCGGCGGTGGCAGAGACAGCGTCCTCGGTCTCGGTGACGGTCGGCGGGGCTGCCGCCGGCTTCGAGTTCCCGCGGGCGCTGCTGTCGAAGCTCAATGGCCATGCCGGCGGCCAGCTGGCGCTCGGCATCCGGCCGGAAGGCGTGCTCATCCGCCGCGATGCGGCCGACGGGTTCCTGCCGGTCGAGACGCAGATCGTCGAGCCGCTTGGCTCCTTCGATATCGTCGACCTCAAGGTCGGCTCCAAGATGCTGCGCGCGCGCACCAAGAGCGGCTTCGTCAGCGGTCCCGGCGAGAAGGTGTTTGCCAGGATCGATCCGGCCCAGGCGCATTTCTTCGACACGGCAAGCGGCAAGTCGCTGGGGGTGAGACTCTGATGGCCCATATCCAGCTGAAAAACATCTCGAAGACCTTTGGCAACCACACCGCCTTGACCGGGCTCGATCTCGACATAGCCGATGGCGAGTTCTTCGTGCTGCTGGGCGAGACGGGCGCCGGCAAAACGACGACGCTGCGGTTGATCGCCGGGCTGGAAAAGCCCAGCGAAGGCCAGGTCTTCATCGATGGCGTCGACGTTGCCGACTGGGGTGCGGCCGAGCGTGACGTGGCGCTGGTGCTGCAGCAATATTCGCTCTATCCGCGCTACACGGTGCGCGAAAATCTCGAGTTCCCGCTGAAGCCGAAGATCCGCCGGCTGCCCGACGCCGAGATCAAGGATCGCGTCGACCGCGCCGCTCGCACGCTGAGGATCGAGCATCTGCTCGATCGCAAGACCGACAAGCTGTCCGGCGGCGAGATGCAGCGCGTCTCCATCGGCCGCGCCATCGTGCGCAAGCCGCGCGTGTTCCTGATGGATGAGCCGCTGTCGGCGCTCGACGCCAAGCTGCGCGAGGCGCTCCGCACGGAACTGAAGAACCTGCAGATGCAACTCGGCGCCACCTTCCTGTTCGTCACCCACGATCAGATCGAAGCGATGTCGATGGGCGACAAGGTCGGCGTGCTCAACCGTGGCCGTATCGTCCAGACCGGCACGCCATACGAGATCTACAACAACCCGCGCGACACCTATGTGGCGAGCTTCGTCGGCTCGCCGCCGATGAACCTCATCGACGGCAAGCTAGTCAACGGCCGCGCGGTGATGGCGCCGTTGAATTTCGAACTGCCTTTTTCGGGGGGTGCGAAGGCGAGTGCGGCGACCGATGGTCGCCCGCTCGTCTTCGGCATTCGTCCCGAGGACGTCTATCTCGAGAGCGGCGCGCCGGTCGAGGCGCGCGTCCACGATGTCGAGAACCATGGCGTCGAAAAGATCCTGACGCTGCGCGTCGGCGACGCGACGCTGCGTGCCACCGTGCCGGCCAGGACCGATGTCGCCATCGAGCAAGCGGTGCGCTTCGCCTGGAACCCGGACAAGGTGGTGCTATTCGACAAGGGCAGCGGCGTCAGCTTGCGGCACGCGTCATAGGCCCGCCTATTTCGGCAGGTAGGTTTCGTAGGGCGTGTCGTTGATCAGCAGGATCACGCATTCGGTGTCGGAGAGGCAGGCATCGTCATGCATCTCATTGGCCTTCTGGGTCCAGTAGGATCCCGGAGGCAGTTCGACCTTGGTCGCCTCGCCGCCATCCATCTGCCAGTGCGCCCACAGGCCCTGGATGACCACTGCGCGGTAGTCGGCTGTGTGCGCGTGAACCGGCGCGCGCCAGTTGCCCGGGACTTTCAGCAACGTTCCCGCCGGGCCCTTGGCCCTTTCGCCCCATAGCGGCCCGAGGCGCTGCGGCTGGTCCGGTGCCTCGGCGACATAGGGGATCTTGTCGGTCGGCAGGTAGCTGTCCTCCAGGGCAAAGGCGCGCCCGGAGGCCACGAGCATGGCGGCGAACGCCAGGACCTTCAGATGATTTGGCATAGGTTCTCCTCTCGGGCCGACTTGCCGCCGACCTCTCACTTGCTTGGCAATGGCAAGCTATTGCATGCAACCGGCCCGGCAATGACATTGCGTCCGGAAGGCTTGGCAATTCATCCAAATCCGGCAATCCACGGCAGCCGGGCCGGGATGGTCTCAGCGGTCTTCGGAGGTGCCGTCGACGGTGCGCAGATGGCTGGGCGCGATGCCGACGATCCGCTTGAATGCCCGACTGAACGACGCTTCGGAATCGTAGCCCAGCCTTGCGGCGACCGTCGAAACCCGCATCCGATCGTCGATCAGCCACTGTCGCGCCTGATGCATGCGCACAAGGGCAACATATCTTGCCGGCGTCTCGCCAACGATGGCCGTGAACCGTTCGGCGAAGGCCGAACGCGAGGCGCCCATCTCGTGGGCGAGCGCTTCGACGGTCCAGGTCTTCTCGGGCTGCAGATGAATGGCCGCCAGCACGCGGCCGATGTCCCGATCCCTGATCGCCGCGATCCAGCCGCTGGTGTCGTCGCCGCTGTTCTCTACCCATGAACGGATGATGCTTGCGGCCAGCACATCAGCCAGTCGCGCCAGCATGCCGCCGGAGCCGGCCCGATTCATGGTCACTTCGCCAGCCATGGCTTCCAGCAGGTGTGGGATGCCGGGCTCACCCGCCATCAATTCCCCGGCGCGCATCATATCCGGCATCATGCCCAGCAAGGGGTGCGATCCGTCCAGGTTGAAGTGCATGCTGCCGCAAAACAGCAAGGTTTTCGGGCCCTGGCCTCCATTCGAGACACTGAAGACGTTGTCCTGCAAAGGCTCGACACTGTAGCGTTCGATCGGCACGGCAGGGATGCCTGGCGCGCTGGCAAGGACATGCTCGGGGCCGCGCGGCAAGAGCAATGCATCGCCGGCCTTCAGTTCAATCCATTCCCCGGATGGCGAAAACAGCCAGCATCCGCGGCGACCGATGAAGTGAAACCGCGCCGCCTTCTGAGCTGGAAACAACACCGCCCACGGCTCACCAAGTTCGCAGCGGCCGTAGTCGGCGCCATCAAGCCGCAATCCGCGCAACATGTCGGTCAGCGGACCGCCTGGGGCCGGCAAGATAGTCTTGGAAGAGGTGAAAACCATGCCGATTTCTAGCTTGGAATCACCAGCCCGTCACGGCCTCCATGCGTTAGTTGGCTTGACGGATATCAGCCTGTTCCTCGGCGCGTAGGTGGCTGGGCGCCGAGCCGATGACGCGCTTGAAGGCGCGACTGAAGGCGGCGTCCGATTCATAGCCGAGACGCGCGGCAACAACGGAGATCTTCATCCGGTCGCGGATCAGCCATTGTCGCGCCTGATGCATTCTGACCTGGGTGACATATTTTGCCGGCGTTTCGCCAACGATGGTGGCGAAGCGCTCGGCAAATCCCGATCGTGAGGCGCCCATCATTCGGGCCAGCGACTCGACGGTCCAGTCGTGGTTCGGTTCGAGATGGATGGCGGCCAGCACGCGGCCAATTTCGCGGTCCCTGACCGCGGCGATCCAGCCGGACGAGTCACCACAGCCGCGTTCGACCCATGAGCGGATGACGGTGGCGGCAAGCACGTCAGCCAGCCGCGCCAGGATGCCGCCGGAGCCGACGCGCTCCATCGTCACTTCACGCGCCATCGATTCCAAGAGATGCGGAATGCCGGGTTCGTAGGCTTCCAGCTCATGCGTGCGCATCACGTCCGGCATCATGCCGAGCAGGGGATGCAGGCCATCGAGATTGAAATACATGCTGGCGCAGAACAGCAGGGTTCCCGGCCGGCAACACTCCGACATGCCTTCGTTCGACATGCAGTAGACGTCCTTGCAGACCTCCTCGACTTCGTAGCCATGGATCGGCCAGGCCTGGGCGCCGGGTTCGCTGGCAAGCATATGGGCCGCACCGCGCGGCAGCAGGATCGCATCGCCTGCATTGAGCTCCACCCATTCGCCGGACGGCTGCTTCAGCCAGCAGCCTTTGCGGCCGATGAAATGAAACCGCGCCGCGGGCTGGGCCGGGAACTGGATGCCCCAAGGCTCCTTCAGTTCGAAGCGGCCGTATTCGACGCCATCGAGACGCAGGCCCCTCAAGATGTCGGTCAGCGGGTCGCCAGTGATTGGAATTTTGGACGAATGGTCAAACATGATGGGGTTTCTAGCATGGAAACTCCAGGCGGTCACTCCCTATGTTGCATTGCAGCCAAATGCTGCGCTGCAAACACATCGGAGACTGACCATGGCCGAACCCGCGACAGGCGTCATCGACGCCGCACTTTTGAACCCCGCAGATTCCGACGAACGAACCGAGCCGGCCTGGGGTGCCGTGGTCTCGCTGGCACTTGGGGTGTTCGGTCTGGTGACGGCGGAGTTCCTGCCCGCCAGCCTGCTGACGCCGATGGCGCGCGATCTCGGCGTCAGCGAAGGCGTTGCCGGGCAAGCGGTGACGGCCACCGCGATCGTCGCGGCGGTCGCCGCGCCGACCATGGCGATCATCACAAGGCGCATGGACCGCAGGCTGGTGATGTGGATGCTGACAGGGTTCCTGATCCTGTCC
>NZ_RZQG01001039.1:0-1944 GCF_003998635.1 Mesorhizobium sp. M7D.F.Ca.US.004.03.1.1 | reverse complement strand
GCATGAAATGGTCGCCCATCCTCTCGGCGTGATCTGACGTCAGCACGATGATGGTGTCGTCCCACGCGCCCGCGGCCCTGACTGCTTGCCAGATGCGGCCGAGCTGCGCGTCGACCTCCGAGATCATGCCGTAATAGATCGCCCGGATGCGGCGGAAGTCGTCATCGCTCCAGTCGTGCACCTTGCCATTGGCGTCGGCACGGAACCTGGCCTGCTTCTGTCGGCCAATGTCATAGGCGAGGTAGGGATGGCTCTGCGCCTCTTCCTGCCAGCTTGCCGCGCGCCGGAAGGCCGGGCCATCGGCAGGTTGATACATCGTGTTGTAGGGTTCCGGCACGATGAAGGGCGGGTGCGGGCTGATGAAGGAAAGATGCGCGAACCACGGCGCGGCGTCGTCCTGCTCGCCAAGCCAGCGCGTGAATTCGCCGGTCAGGAAGGCGGGCGGGGTTTCGTCCCTTGAGTAGACGGGCGGGGCGTTGCTGACAGCGCCAGTCTTGTCGCCGTTCACCGGTCGATGGATGTCGGGAGACCCGGCGCTGGTGTCGATACCCCGCTGCTTCAGCCAGGACAGCCACTGTTTCTGATGTTCGGGCAGCAACTGGCGCACCGTAAAGCCTGGCAGCACGCCTTCATAACTTTGCAGCCGCGGGTCGCCCGGCGCCAGCAGGCGCGGATCGAGCGAGACATCGGTGTAGCCGAACAGCGTCGGATCATAGCCGAGGGCGCGCGCATGCAGCGCGATGTTGCCGTGTCGGGCGTCGAGCGGCGTGCCGTTGCGGCAGACGCGGTTGTTCATCTGGTAGAGGCCGGTGTAGAGGCAGGCGCGGGCCGGCGAGCAGGGCGCCGCACCGCCATAGTGCCGCTTGAACAGCACACCCTCTGCGGCCAGTGCGTCGGCATTCGGCGTCTTCACAACCGGATGGCCCGCAGACGACAGACAATCGCCGCGCCACTGGTCGCATGTGATCAGCAGAATGTTAGGCCGCCTGGTTTTTCCAATCACGCGCGATACTCTGTCCTGGGATGGTCGAACGCCGCTCATGGAACCGAATTCTGGCGCTGGCGCAAGCCTGTCATGTGAGTCAATTGGTGAACAGAACTCTTTGTATTGTTCACTTTTACAGCACAGTCCATTCTGTGTTTGCCGCCTTTGCCCAGAGCGGCCGCGTCCTCATATTGGCGTGGACAGCGGCGAGGGCCGCACAAGCACCAAGGGAAGGAGCAAGACAATGCTCGACCAGATCAAAGGCCTGCATCACGTCACATCGATGGCCAGGGATGCCCGCCAGAACAATGAGTTCTTCACCAAAAAGCTCGGCCAGCGCCGGGTCAAGAAGACCGTCAATTTCGACGCGCCTGATGTCTACCACCTTTATTACGGCGACGAGGCCGGGACGCCCGGTTCGGTGATGACCTATTTTCCGTTCCCCGACATCGGCAAGGGCCGGCATGGCGTCGGCGAAGTCGGCACCACGGTCTACTCGGTGCCGGAAGGCACGCTCACCTACTGGGAAAAGCGTTTTGCCGATGAGGGCGTCACCGGCCTGTCGCACGAAGAGACATTCGGCGAGAAGCGTCTGGCCTTTGCCGGACCGGACGGCGACGGCTTCGCGCTGGTCGAGGACAAGGCTGACAGCAGAGCGCCATGGGCGAAAGGTGGTGTTCCCACGGACGAGGCCATCAGAGGCTTCCACTCGGTGTCGCTCCGGTTGAAGGATGGCGACGCCACTGAGGAGCTGCTGAAGTTCATGGGCTATGAGGAAGTCGACAGGTCCGGCAACGTCAGGCGGCTGGCGGTGAAGAACGGCAATGGCGCCGATGTCGTCGATATCGAATCGCTGCCGGCTGCTGCCTTCGCCGATCTCGGCGCCGGCTCCGTCCATCACGTCGCCTTCGCCGTCGAGAATCGCGCCAAGCAGCTCGAAGTGCGCAAGGCGTTGATGG
>NZ_RZQG01001038.1:0-1949 GCF_003998635.1 Mesorhizobium sp. M7D.F.Ca.US.004.03.1.1 | reverse complement strand
GCACCTATCATATGCTGGTCGGCGTCTACACGGAACTGGGCTATGAACTGATCCCGCTGCCTTTGGCCCCGGTCGAGGAGCGGCTGCGCTTCGTGTTGGCCGAGACGGAATTGGCATGAAAAAGGCCGGGTGAACCCGGCCTCTTTCATTTGTTTGTGGTTGCTTATTCCGCCGGCGCCTCGGCAGCTTCGCGCGAGCGGCCGAGCGTGACCTTGGCCAGCGTGAAGGAAATCACCGCGCACAGCGTGATGCCGGCCACCATCGGCAGCGGCGTGCCGTCGAAGAACACGCCGGCGACACCCATTGCGAGCGCGCCGATGGCGAAATGCAGCGTGCCCATCAGCGCCGAAGCCGTACCGGCGATCTCGCCATGCTCTTCCATGGCCAGCACCGAGGTGGTCGGGATGACCAGGCCGAGGAAGCCGTAGCCGACGAACAGCAGTGCCGCCATCACGTCGAGCCGGTCGATGCCGGTCGCCATCACCGCAAACAGCACCACCATCGTCGTGGCATAGCCGGTCACCGCGACGCGCACCACGCGCCGCAGCCCGAACCGCTCGGCCAGCAGTCCCGTCATCTGCGACATGCCGATGAAGGCGACCGCATTGATCGAGAAGAACACGCTGTAGACCGAAGGCGACAGGCCGTAGTGGTCGATCAGGATGAACGACGAGCTCGACAGATAGACGAAGAAGCTCGCAATGCCGAAGCCGGCGATAGCCGTCAGGCCGAGGAAGTTACGGTCGCCCATCAGGAAGCGGTAGGCCGACAGCGCGGTGCCGAAGGAGGAGCCGGCGCGGTCTTCCACCGGCCGCGTCTCCTTGAGCGAGGTCGCCAGAAGGATGGTGGCTAGCAGAGCAGCGCCAGTCACCGTCCAGAACACGGCGCGCCAGCCGAAATTCTCGATGATCACGCTGCCGGTCAGCGGCGCCAGGATCGGCGACACCGAAAACACCAGCATCAGAAGGGACATAAGCTTGGCGGCCTCGTTGCCGGTGTGCAGGTCGCGCACGATGGCGCGTGGAACGGCCATGCCGGCGCTGGCGCCAAGCCCCTGCAGGAAGCGGAAAGCGATCAGCCATTCGATGGTCGGCGCCATTGCCGAACCGATACCGCCGACCATGAACAGCGCAAGGCCGCCATAGAGCGGCAGCTTGCGGCCGACCATGTCGGAGATCGGCCCGACGACGATCTGGCCAAAACCCATCGACAGGAAGAAGATCAACAGGCTCATCTGCACTGCGGCGGTGCCGGCGTGCAGATCGGCGCCGATCGACGGCAGTGCGGGCAGATACATGTCGATGGCGAACGGGCCGATGGCGGACAACAGGCCGAGCACGACCGCAATGCGGAGGAATTTGGGACTCATGATAAAGGCTTCTTTCAAATCTGGTTGCCGCCGCCAGGCGACGTCTAACCTAGGACGTTCCATCCCATGAGATCCCGACACCCCAAAAGCGAATTTCCATTCGTCTCGTCGTGAAATCTCTTTATCTTCTGTCCACAAATTTAGACACTCTTGTCTAATTCGTCAATCACCTCTATATAGATTTTTATGAAGCTGCACATTTCTCCTGACACCTTCCCGCCACGCGGCCATGAGGCCAAGCGCCTGTCGATCGTCGATTCCGCCGCCACCGTGTTTTGCCGCGAAGGTTTCGCCGGCGCCAACATCGATCTGATCGCCGCCGAAGCCGGCGTCTCGCGCCAGACCATCTACAACCATCACGGCGACAAGGAGAAATTGTTCGTTGCTGTGGTCCGCGACCTGACCGAACGCTGCAATGCCGGCATCTTCGCCACCATTGCCACCTTCCCCGATCTGCCGGGGGATCTCGAGGCCGATCTGATCGGCTTTGCCATGCGCTTGAACCAGAATTGCATCTGCAACCGCGATGGAAAATTCCTGCGCAAGCTGATCCAGACCGAAGGCGAGCGCTATCCCGAAC
>NZ_RZQG01001037.1:0-1956 GCF_003998635.1 Mesorhizobium sp. M7D.F.Ca.US.004.03.1.1 | reverse complement strand
CCGAGGATCGGCTCGCGGATCTGCGGCGCCGAAATCACCTGATTGTCGAGGATGATGGCGAACAGCTTGCCGACATTCTGCGCAGTTGCCTGACCGAAGCGCGCGGCGCCCTTCGAGTCGAAGCGGAACGACACCACCGGCTCGTTGTTCTGCGAATTGTAAGTCGCCTGGGCATCGACGAGGTTTTCACCCGAGACGATGACGCGGTTCTCGATCAGATAGGGAACCGGCGGATCGTCCTGCGAATACAGCACCGACGAACCGGCAGGCGGACGCCCATTGAGCGCGTCCTGCACCGGCATCGACTGGTCGACCATCTGGAAGGTCAGCTTGGCGGTCTGGCCGAGGATTTCCTTCAGCCTTTGCGGGTCCTGAAGACCCGGCACCTGGACAAGGATGCGGTCGTCGCCCTGCCGCTGCACGATGGGTTCGGTCGTGCCGAGTTCGTTGACGCGGCGCTCGACCACCTCGATCGACTGCGTCAATGCGGTCGATGTGCGATATTTGATGCCGGCATCGGTGACGTTGAACTTGAGCAGGCCGGGCTCGGAGTCGTCGAGCGTCATTTCCTGGATGGAGCCGCCGGTGAACAGGCCAGCAGCGACCGGATCGGTCAGCGTCTTCAGCGCCGTCTTGGCGGCAGCGACCTGGGCGGGATCGGTGATGCGGACCTGCAAGGTCCGTCCGGTACCGGCAAGGCCGGTATAGCCGATCTTGGCGTCGCGCAGCAGCGTGCGGATCTCGTCGCGCGTCGTCTCCAGCCGGTCCTTGATCAGATCGTTCTGATTCATCTCCAGCAGGATGTGCGAGCCGCCCTGCAGATCAAGGCCGAGCGTCATCTGACGCTTCGGCACCCAGCTGGGCAGTTGGGCCAAGGTGCTTGCGGGGATGAGGTTGGGCGCGGCGAGGATCACTGTGATGGCCACGGCCACCCAGATCAGGATCATCTTGAAGCGCGAAAAATACAGCATATGGCGTCGTCCGTCAGAGCGTGTCCGCGGATCGCTCCGCCTAAAATTGGATTATTTCTTGGCGTTCTGGTTTGCCACCGGCTCGCCCTTGACGCGCACATCGGCGATCGTCGAACGCAGCGCGGTCACTTTCATGCCGCCGCCGAGGTCGATCTCGAGCTCGTTGTCGTCGATCACCTTGGTCACCTTGCCGACGAAGCCGCCGCCGGTGACGACCGTGTCGCCGCGACGGACCGCGGCCAGCATCTCGCCGCGCTTCTTCAGCTGCGTGCGCTGCGGCCGGATGATCAGAAAATACATGATCACGAAAATCAGGACAAACGGCAAAATGCTGATGAACATGTCGGGAGAGGCGCCGATACCTTGGGCGTATGCCGGTGTCACGAACATCGAGGTACTCCTGAATTTTGAAAACAGCCGCCAATTTGGCGGCCCCTTGAAATTTGGCCGGAATATAGTCGGTAAAGTTGTCAATGCAACTGCGCGGCCGGCCAAATCGGCTGCTTTTCCGGCCTGTTGAGCCGTGTTAGAGCATGATCGCAAAGAGCGCGAGCCGGTTTTCGGAAAAGATCACGTTCGAACAAAAGGTTGCAACCGATTTCGAACCCGACGGAATCGGCCACGTCCACGCTCCCACACGTCAAAAACGCGAAAATAAAAGACAGACATGACCGACAGCAGCATTGAAGCCCTGAACCAGAAACTCGACCGGCTGATCGAGGCGGTGAGCCGTCTCGCCCCGCCACCGGTGCCCGAAACCGACCTCGGCGACGCCGATTGCTTCGTCTGGCAGGCCGATCCGGGCTATCTGGAGCCGGTGCGCAAGGTCAACCGCGTCGACATCGGCCTGATCCGTGGCGTCGACCGCGTCCGCGACATCCTTGTCGACAACACCGAACGCTTCGCGGCCGGCTATCCAGCCAACAACGTGTTGTTGTGGGGCGCGCGCGGCATGGGCAAATCGTCGCTGGTCAAGGCCGTGCAT
>NZ_RZQG01001036.1:0-1958 GCF_003998635.1 Mesorhizobium sp. M7D.F.Ca.US.004.03.1.1 | reverse complement strand
CCACAACCAGCACCACCAGCGCGACAAGTATCTGTTTCCAGGCGGCCATCGGCACTCCGGTTGGTAAAACAATCCTTCCGTCTACCGGTTTCCCGAAAAGAAGCAGACGCAGCGAGGCTATTATAAGGCAAGAAGCCACCCCGATATCGCGTCCTTATGACAACTCTCCAGTAACTGCGCACATTAAATATACGTAACGTTTGAAGCCTAACGCAGACTTTCCATCTCGCGGATGCGTTTGGCGCCCTCTGCTTCCAGCTGGCGAGTAACGGCGCCGATCAGCGTTTCCGCAACGACGAACAGGGCGGCCGAAGAGTCCCATGCCGACGGCACCGCGGTTCGTCCGGCGATGACATGGCGAGCGAAACGCGCGATCGGCGACAGCCACTGGTCGGTGAACAGCACGATCTGAACGCCGCGCTGATGCGCCTTCTCGGCGAAGCGGACGAGGCTGTCCTGGTAGCGCCTGATGTCGAAGATCACCAGCACATCGCGCTTGCCCATGTCGATCAGCCGGTCGCGCCACATGCTTTCCTGGCCGGCGAGGTGAAAGACATCAGGCTGAATGATGGCGAGGTGGGCGGCCATGTAACGCGCCAGCGGATCGGTGAAGCGGCCGCCGATCAGGAAGGTCTTGCCGCGCCGGTCGGCGAGCCGGGCGGCGATGTCGGCAAGCTGCTTATCGGACAGGTGCCTGAACGTCTCGCGCATATTGTCGAGCGTTGCTTCCAGCATCGGCGACACCGTGCCGCCGCCGGGCGAGGGCGGATTGAGCGTCCTTGTCGCCGGCGATTGCAGTTGCGCCGCCAGTTCGTCCTGCAGGCTCGACTGGAATTCCGGATAGTTCTGGAAGCCCAGCCGGGCAACGAAACGCAGGATCGTCGGCGAGGAAACGCCGGACGCGGCCGAGAATTCGGCCACCGTCTTCAGGCCGATCATTGGATAGGAAGCGATCAGCGTCTGGGCCGCGCGCCGTTCGCTGGCCGGCATCGTGCCGATGCGGTCGGCGATCAGTTCGGCAATGTTGGAAATCATCTTTTCCCCACCCCTGGCTCGGTCGATGGTCTTTTCCGAAATCGCATTTGACAAAGCCGGACAAACTGTATGAAATCATCCACAGGGACGCAATGAGGCAAAATACGTAACATAAGATACAGCGCTCCCCGGGGACGGCAGACTATGGAGAAAGCACGGCCCGCCAGCCTTGCATCGTCTGATACCGTGAGGGTGACGAACCCCGGCGGGTCAAGCCCTTTCATGCTGACCTGCGATCACGCCTCGAACTTCCTGCCCGCCGAATTCGGTACGCTCGGCCTTGCCGCCGAGGATCTGTCCCGTCACATCGCCTGGGATCCAGGCGCGCTGCCGGTTGCCCGCCGCATGGCGCAGGCGCTCGACGCGACGCTGGTCGAGACCTGCGTTTCGCGGCTGGTGATCGACTGCAACCGTCCGCTCGATGCGCCTGACCTCATATTGAGTGTCAGCGTCAGTGAGAGAACCGTTGTCCCGGCGAACCAGGGACTCTCTGTCGACGAGCGGGAGGCGCGTATCGCGCTTGCATGGCGCCCGTTCCATGACACGATCGAGAAGACCATCGAGGATCGGTTGGCGGCGGGGCTGGAGACACGACTGGTCTCGATTCACTCCTTCACCCCGGTCTTCAAGGGGAAGAACCGGCCCTGGCACATCGGCATCATCCATGACGAGGATCGCCGGTTGGCGGCACCGCTGATATCGGCGCTGAAGCGGCTTGCCGGTGTCACCGTAGGCGTCAACGAGCCCTATTCGCCGGCCGACCGCGTCTATTTCACGCTGGAACGCCATGCGCGCTCGCGCGGGCTGCCCTGCGCGATGATCGAAATCCGCAACGACGAAATCGCCGGCGAGACCGGGCAGCGGAAATGGGCGGATCTGCTCACGGGCGTTTTTTCGAATCTGGAGCCAGAGGAGGCCAAGGG
>NZ_RZQG01001035.1:0-1960 GCF_003998635.1 Mesorhizobium sp. M7D.F.Ca.US.004.03.1.1 | reverse complement strand
GTCAGGCCGCGCCAGATCGTGCTGGCGACCGGCGCCATCGAGCGGCCGCTGCCTTTCGCCAACAACGACCTGCCGGGCATCATGTCGGCGGATGCGGCGCTCGCCTATCTCAGGCGCCATGCCGTACTTGTCGGCCGCCGCATTGTCGTCGCCACCAACAATGACAGCGCTTATGAAACGGCAGGGGCGCTTGCCGAGGCAGGCGCTGAAGTCACGCTTGTCGACCTGCGGCGCGACGGCACGCCTAACGCGCCCGCCAATGTCCGGCTGGTCAAAGGGCGCGCCCTGGCTTCCGCTAGTGGCAGGCTGCGCGTCGAGGGCGTGACGCTCGACGACGGCACGAGGTTGGATACCGATTGCTTGCTGATCTCCGGCGGCTGGACGCCAACCATTCATCTGTTCGGCCAGGCCAAGGGCAAGCTCGCCTGGAGCGAGACGCGCGCCGCCTTCCTGCCCGGCGATCCGGTCGACGGCATCGCCGTGGCAGGTGCCGCAGCCGGCGCGGTTTCCTTGTCGGAGGTGTTTGCTGGCGCCGGCACCGCCGTTGCATCGCTCGGCCAGACGAAGGCTGCCCTACCGCGCAGCACCGGACCGGAGGCGACGGGCGGCATCCACCCGGCATGGCCGATTCCGGGCTCGAAGGGACGCATCTGGATCGACTATCAGAACGACGTGACGGTGAAGGACGTCGAGCTTGCGGCGCGGGAAAACTTCGTCTCGGTCGAACATCTGAAGCGCTACACCACGCTCGGCATGGCGACGGACCAGGGCAAGACCTCCAACCTGCCCGGCCTGGCGCTGATGGCCGGGATCACCGGCCGTACGGTGCCGGAGGTAGGCACCACCACCTATCGGCCGCCGTTCACGCCGGTGCCGCTGGCAAGCTTTGCCGGCGCGCGCGTCGGCGAATTGATGGCGCCGGTGCGGCGGCTGCCGCTGGAGAGCGTGCATCGCGCCAGCGGCGCTGTCTTCCAGGAATATGGCGGCTGGCTGCGCCCGGCCCACTATGGCGGCAACGCGGACGCGGAGCGTTCGATCGCGGACGAGGCGCGACGCGCCCGCCAGTCTGTGGCGCTGTTCGATGGTTCGACGCTCGGCAAGATCGAGGTGATCGGGCCGCAGGCGGCTGCGTTCGTCGATTTTCTCTATTACAACACCATGTCGACGCTGAAGCCGGGCCGCTGCCGCTATGGCTTCATGCTGTCGGAGAATGGCGTGGTCTTCGACGACGGCGTGCTGGTGCGGCTCGACGAACATCGCTTCGTCGTCTCGTGCTCGTCCTCGCATGTCGCTGCCGTGCACGCCCGGCTGGAAGAATGGCGCCAGGACCGGTTTGGCCGCGGCGCGGTCTACATCCACAACGCCACATCAGACATGGCAACGCTGACCGTTTCGGGGCCGAACGCCCGAAAACTACTCGAAACTCTGGATCTCGGTCTTTCGCTCGACGATGCCGACCTGCCGCATATGGCGGTCGGTCATGGCACCTATGGCGGCGACGAAGTCCGCATCGCGCGTGTCAGCTTCACCGGCGACCGGAGCTACGAAATCTCGATCCGGGCGGATCGCGCCGAGCCGTTATGGGCGCAACTGCGCCAGGCCGGCCAGGCGTTCGACGTCGTCGTCATCGGCCTCGAAGCGCTGATGATCCTGCGCGCCGAGAAAGGCTTTATCGTCATCGGCAAGGACACCGACGGCACCACGCTGCCGCACGATCTCGGCGTCGACGGCCCGCGTGCCAAGCGCAAGACCGAGTTCGTCGGCCGCCGCTCGCTGTTCACCGAAGAGGCGTCGCGCGGAAACCGCATGCAGCTTGTCGGGCTGGCGGTGCCGCAAGGCGAAGCGCCGCTGCCGACCGGCGCGCACGGCATCAAACGGATCGACGGCAGATTGCGCAGCCAGGGCTTTGTCACCTCGAGCTACCAGAGCCCCACGCTTGGCCGCCCGGTTGCACTTGGGT
>NZ_RZQG01001034.1:0-1963 GCF_003998635.1 Mesorhizobium sp. M7D.F.Ca.US.004.03.1.1 | reverse complement strand
CCATTTCGCCGGCGACAATCTCCTTCAAGCTCGGCCCCGTCACATAGCGCTCCATGCGCCGTGACTCGCCGTCCAGCCGCCTCAATGCCTCCAACTCCTCGCTCCGTCCGAGCTTTGCCTTCCCCACCGCCGATTTCAGCACCGAGATCGTCTCGTCATAGACCTTCAGCGGCACCGGAAAGGGATGCCGGTCCTTGCCGCCATGCGCCAGCGAGAACCGCGCCGGATCGGAGAAGCGGCACGGCGCGCCATGCACGACCTCGGCCACCATCGCCAGTGCCCGCACCGTTCGCGCGCCGACGCCCGGTACCAGCAGCAATTCGGGAAAATCCGCCGGGCCGCCTTCGATCGCCGCGGAAATGTTGCCGTGCAGGCGGCGCATGACGATATCGCTTTCGCGCACATCATGGTGGGCCGGCATGATCAGATTGGGCAGCATCGGCTGGGCGGATTGCGGCTTTGCCGATGGTTCGATGGCGGCAAACTCGCGCACGATGCTGTCGGGACCGAGCTGGCGCAACAGGTCCAGTTGGCCGCTGCGCGAGGCCTCGGCGCGGTGATCGGTGAGGTTGACGATCTCGCCCTGCCGCTCGCCCTCGATGGCCGCATGCGGCTCGTCGACGAAACTTTTCAGGCCCTCCGAGAGCCAGTGGTAGCGGCGCGCCAGCTTGCTGTCGCCGTTCATGCCTTGCTGGACGACCACCCAATGGCTGTCATCGGTGACGATGAAGCCGTGCAGATAGAGATCGAAGCCGTCCTGCACGGCGGCGCTGTCGACCTTGGCGACCAGCCGGCTGGCCGTGGCCAGAGCCTTGCCGTCGAAGCCGACACGCTCGCCGATCGCCTCGAGTTCATGCGGCGTCTTGCGCGAATGGGTGCCGCGCCCGCCGCAGACATGGATGCCGAGTTCGCCCGACAGCGGTGTCAGCCCGCGCTTCAGCGCGCCGATCACGCTGGTGGTGATGCCGGAGGAATGCCAGTCCATGCCCATCACCGCACCGAAGGACTGGAACCAGAACGGATGCGCCAGCCGGCGCAGCAACTCGTCGCGGCCATAGTGGTGGATGATGGCTTCGCACAGCACCGCGCCCAGGCGCGTCATGCGATCGCCCAGCCATTTCGGAACCCGCCCGCCATGCAGCGGCAGGTCGGCGCTGCCGCTTCGCTGCGTCACTGATACCTCCGGCCGGTGAGTCGGTCACCGGCAGCCTCGGATAGAGATGGCATCAGGGCGACGATTTGCAAGCGGATGCGCAAACGCCGATTCAGAACCTGAATCAAGTCGGGGCTTTATCTCACTGTCTTACAATGATTTTCTTCAACCGGCTCTTTCTAAACATGGACGTCGCCGAAGGAGAGTTCGCCGTCGTCGCCAGGCGTCAGGAAGGCAGCCACCAGGAGGCCAACGTAGAGGAGCGCAACCACGGCGACAATGACCGCGCCCGGAATGGGACCGAGGGCAGCGGCGCTGACGGCCTCGCGCAATGTGCCGACGAAGCCGACCGGCACAGCTTGATCGATCAGGCTCGGCGTCGACAGTTTAAGGATCCAGGCGAGGAGCAGAATCAGCATCATGTGCATGTAGTTGCGGCGCAAACGCCGCGCCAGCGCCACCCTTTGCGAGACCAGGAATTTCGGCGCGCGCAGGCTTTCGCCGACGATCAGCAGCCAGTCAGAAGCGAAGTCCGGCTGCGGCGAGAATATCTGAGCGAAATAGTGGCGCTCGAACTGGCGCACGCGGGCGCGATAGACATCGAAGAACCGGTAGCGACGCGCCTCGATCCACAACAGAAGGAGCACCAGCAGCATGGCGAAAAGCAGCACGCCGTGATGGGCACTGGCCGTTGACAGCGACACTGACAACATGGCGGCGACAACGGTGATCGCCCAATTGCTCGTACGGTCAAGGCGGTCGCGCCAACCGGCCATGCGGGCGATCTCAGCGCGGTGGAAATGCGACATC
>NZ_RZQG01001033.1:0-1964 GCF_003998635.1 Mesorhizobium sp. M7D.F.Ca.US.004.03.1.1 | reverse complement strand
CGTGTCTGTCCATCAAGCCCATTGTCTGGCTCCTTATTCGGCAGGCTGAAGGGCGGGAACCGAGCCGGGCATCGGCTCCTCCTCGCGCTGGTATCCCAGGATCGTCATGGTAATGTTCCAGGCCATGATCAGGGCGCCGGAGAGGTACATTGCCCCGCCGATGGCGCGCATGACATAGTAGGGGTGCATGGCGGCCACGGTTTCAGCGAATGAGTAGACCAGAAAGCCCTGCTCGTCGTATTCGCGCCACATCAGGCCCTGCATGATGCCGGACACCCACATCACTGCGGCGTAGACGACGATCCCGAGTGTCGCCAGCCAGAAGTGCCAGGTGACCAGCCTCAGCGAGTAGAGCCGTTGACGGTTCCAGAGCTTCGGCGCCATGTAGTAGATCGCACCGAACGAGATCATGCCGACCCAGCCGAGCGCGCCGGAATGGACGTGTCCGATGGTCCAGTCGGTATAGTGCGACAGCGAGTTGACCGTCTTGATCGACATCATCGGCCCCTCGAAGGTCGACATGCCGTAGAAGGCGATGGCCATCACCATCATGCGGATGATCGGATCGGTGCGGAGCTTGTCCCAGGCGCCTGATAGCGTCATCAGGCCGTTGATCATGCCACCCCATGACGGCATCCACAGCATGATCGAGAACACCATGCCGAGCGTCTGCGCCCAATCGGGCAGGGCGGTGTAGTGCAGATGGTGCGGGCCTGCCCAGATGTAGAGGAAGATCAGCGCCCAGAAGTGAATGATGGAGAGACGGTATGAGTAGACCGGCCGGTTCGCTTGCTTGGGCACGAAGTAATACATCATGCCGAGGAAGCCGGCGGTGAGGAAGAAGCCGACGGCGTTGTGGCCGTACCACCACTGTATCAGCGCGTCCTGGACGCCGGAGAAGGCGGAGTAGCTCTTCGAGCCGAGAAACGAAACCGGCATCGACAGGTTGTTGACCACATGCAGCATCGCGACGGTGATGATGAAGGACAGGTAGAACCAGTTGGCGACGTAGATATGCGGCTCCTTGCGCTTCAGGATCGTGCCGAGGAACAGGATGAGATAGGCGACCCAGACGATGGTCAGCCAGATGTCGACGTACCATTCGGGTTCGGCGTATTCGCGGCTCTCGGTGATGCCGAGCAGGTAGCCAGTCGCCGCCATGACGATGAAGAGCTGGTAGCCCCAGAACACGAACCAGGCGAGATCACCACCGAACAGGCGGGCGCGGCAGGTTCGTTGCACGACATACAATGATGTGCACAGCAGTGCGTTGCCGCCGAAGGCAAAGACTACGCCCGATGTATGCAGCGGCCGCAAACGGCCGAAGTTGAACCAGGGCTGGATGTTGAGATCGGGGTAGGCAAGCTGCAGCGCGATGACCACGCCGACAAGCATGCCGACGACACCCCAGAACATGGTGGCGATCGTGCCGTAGCGGATTGGACCATCCATGTAAGCGGATGGGTCAATCGGAGCGGCCACCTGGAAATTCGTGTTGCGGATGAGGATGGCGACAAAACCAAGCAACACAAAAAACAGCACCCACATATGCTGTCGAAATGGCTGGTCCGCGCCGAAGCCAGCGGCCGCTAGGGCCGCGAATGTGAAAAGGCTCAAAGCGAAGATTTGCGTGCCGAACTTCATGAGATATCCCCGACCTCGGATTCCGATGCGCGGACGCCAATCCGCGTAGACACCAATTCAGCAGTCGCGTTGTCGCCGCCTTGATCCATGTCAAAGCCCAGCCCTTTCTGATTGGGCAGCGTGGTCTTGCAAACGAACGGAGGCCGCCGTTGAGCCAGAAGAAAGGGCTGGGATCGTCGCTGTTCGAAGCAGGCGACGAAAATCCCGCACCAACTGATCGATCCAGCAGGGAAGTGGTCCCGGCTGCGGTGATGAAGCGCGCGCACAGGGAAAAGCTGCAGCTCTGCGACGCCCTGGAAAGAATTGCGGACGCCTTGCCC
>NZ_RZQG01001032.1:0-1965 GCF_003998635.1 Mesorhizobium sp. M7D.F.Ca.US.004.03.1.1 | reverse complement strand
ATTCACGGATTTTGGCCAGTCTACCGTCCCGGACCGTGATGGCGCAGATCCAGTCGTCCTCGAACGTCTTGTTCGTGGCTTTGATCCTCCCCGTAGCGACGCCGACGACCAGCACCCGGTCTCCTTGCGCCACGAACTCCCGAGGTTCCGTAGACGTTTCTATCGACTTGGATGCCGTCTCAAGCAAATCCGCCAGCCCGGCGTGTCCGTGGCCATGCCGGTTGGCAGTCGTGTTCATCAGTCGAACTTGACCAGGTCCTTGAAGATCAGCTGACCCCAGCTATTTCCGCGCGCCTGGACGAGCAGCCCACCTTCCGACAGCCCGCCAAGCTTGATCGGCGAGAAACCGAGATTTTCCGCGAGCGCACCGATCTCCGCTGCGGCAGCGTCATCGTCGCTCGCCAGGAACACGACTCTCCTGCCACCATGCACGGCCGGGTCTTGGTCAAGGACGGCAGCGACCAGATGGTTGAAGCCCTTGACCAGCCTTGCACCAGAGAATGCCTGTGCAACGAACTTGGAAGAAGGCTGTCCCCCCAGTTTTTCGGGGGGCACGCCGTAGGCATTGGTCACATCGACGATGGTCTTTCCCTGCCAGGTGGCGAGCGCCTTGGCGACCTTCGGGTGCGACTCGAAACGGACAGCCAAAAAGATGATGTCCGCCTTGACCGCGTCCGCCAGTGTTTTTGGAATGATCGTGGGCCCGATCGCGGCCGCATCGGCTGCAAAGCTTTCCGGGTCGCGCGTGGTTGCAACGGACACGTCGATGCCTTTGCGAGCAAACGCCTTGGCCAGTGCTCGGCCGATATTGCCAAAGCCGATGATTGCGTAGCTCATAATGCTTCTCCTATTCCTATCTTGTGTTGGAACTAACGTTTGAGAAGCGGGGTCACTACTGGCGGGGCTGAAGGGCCAGCCACGGGACCGCGCCGGGGTCAGACCTGCGCCATGCCTCCATCAACGGCGAGATCCACACCGGTGATGTAAGAACTATCATCGGAGGCGAGGAACGTGACAGCTGCCGCGATTTCCTCTGGTTTGCCCCTGCGACCCATTGGGATCTGTGAAGCAAACTGGGCGACCGCTTGCTCGGCTTGCTCAGGGGTAAGGCCCGTTGTTGTCTCCAACGCGGGGGTCTCGATTGCTCCGGGGCTCATCGTATTCACTCGGATTTTGCGGTCTTTCAGTTCCAGTGTCCAAGCGCGCGAGAAGTTGCGCACTGCCGCCTTACTCGCGGCGTATGTGCTAAACCCCGGCAACCCCAACACGTTCGAAACCGAAGAATTCAGAATAATCGAACCGCCGTCTTTGAAGAGGGGAAGGGCCTTCTGCACCGTGAAGAACAGCCCCTTCACGTTCACGTCGAAGGTCTGATCGAAGTGGGCCTCAGTAGCTACTGCGAGCGGTGCGATTGTCCCCGCGCCAGCGTTCGCGAAGAGAACGTCGATGTGACCATGTTTCTCCTTCACGACGGCATAGAGCCGGTCCAGGTCCTCCAAGCGCGACACGTCACCCACGACCGTCGTAACGTTTCTCTCGATGAAGCCCGCAGCCTCCTTCAACTCTTTCTCCCGTCGCCCGGTGATCACGACGTGCGCACCTTCCTCCACGAAGCGCTTGGCGGTGGCCAACCCGATCCCGCTGCTTCCGCCCGTGATGACTGCGACTTTGCCTTCAAGTTTTTTCATAATGTTGTATCCTTCGTTGTGCTGCCCAGATGCGGGACCGCGCCGGGGTCAGAGTTGCGCCAGGCCGCCGTCGACGGCGACTTCGCTGGCGGTCATGAAGCTGCTGTCCGACGACGCGAGAAAGGCAGCCACCGCCGCGATCTCCGCGGGATCGGCCATGCGCTGGAGCGGAGTCATCGCGCCGTAGGCCCTCTGGCCCTCCTCGCCCAGCGCTTCCTTCGCGAGTTCGGTCGCCGTCGCCCCGGGCGACAACACGTTGACCCGGATGCCGGTGCCC
>NZ_RZQG01001031.1:0-1966 GCF_003998635.1 Mesorhizobium sp. M7D.F.Ca.US.004.03.1.1 | reverse complement strand
TTCTGAAGCTGCTCGCGGCTCAGCGACAGCGGTTTTTCGACCAGGCCTGTAACCTCCAGCCGCCAGTCGGCGAAGTTGTTGGCGAGCAGACCTTTGTAGATATCGTCGTCCGGTGCCGTGACCCCGTTCGGCCGTTGCGGCTGGCGGATGTCGGCCTCGGTGAATTCGGGCGCCAGCGTATCGCGTCCGGCAAGCAGGCGTTGCGCCCGGTATGTCAGGCCATTGGCGTTTTCCAGGAAACTGCGCAGGCCGCTGCCGATGCTCAGCTGGCTGTCGAAAGCGTCGCAGCCCGACAGCATGATGCCGGAGGCGCCGAGGCTGGCACCGGTGAGGAATTTGCGGCGGCTGATCTCAAACTTCGCCATGTCAGGCACTCCTCTCGACGGGTTTGTCGTCCTGTGCGGGAGGATCGGTGCGATACCAGCCGGTGATGATCGAGCGCAGTTCGTTGATCGGGCCGGCGGCCAGGATCATCAGGATATGGACGACGAAGAAGGCGACCAGAAGCACCATGACGGTGAAATGAATGGTGCGTGCCGTCTGCCGGCCACCGAGCAGATCGTTGAGGAACGGCAGCACCGAATTCATGCTTGGCGACATCGCCAGGCCGGTGATGATCATCAGCGGCAAGAGCACGAATAGCACACCGCCATAGGCCATCTTCTGCAGCGTGTTGTATTCCCGCGTGTGGTGGAATTTGAGCTTTGCGTGGTCGATGATGTCTTGCGGCAGCCGCTTGAGATCATCGAGGCGTGGCGCGAGATCGCGCCGCAGATGGCCGTTCACAGTGCTGGCGACCAGCCAGACGATCAAGGTCGTGGTCAGTATCCAGGCAAAGAAGAAATGGATGACGCGGGCGGTGCCGAGATCATAGTAGGACGGGATCGTCGCCCAGGACGGAAAGGCGCGGGACGTCTCCTGGCCTACCGGCCCCGACCAGCCTAGCACCCCAGTGGTGTCGAAGCGATGTCCAAGGATTTCGGTGTAGCCGCGTGGCCCGGCGTTGGTGTTCTCGGCGCCGATGGCCAAGATGGTGTTGTTGTAGTCGAAGCCCGACTGCTTGCCGATATAGAGCTGCGGACGGGCATTGAAGATCTGCAGGCCGGACAGCAGCATGAAGAACAGCGAGATGGCCCAGAGCCAATGCGTCAGCCGGGTCCAGCGCGACTGCCGGTAGATCAGCGTTGTGTCGTTCGACGCAGAAGCGCCTGGGCCGGCGGATTGGCTTCTGGCAACGGATTCCATCTTGTCTCGTCTCCCGACCTCGCGGCGTGGCCTGCGCGTTCATTGTCCTCCTGATACGTCGCGATCCAAACCAATGTTTCATCCGATCACGGATTTATTACGGAGCGCCCAGGCTGACGGCGAGATTGACTGCGGCTGCGACGATGACCGTGTTGAAGAAAAACGACAGGATCGAATGGACCAGCACGACACAACGCATATGCGTCGTCGAGATGTTGGTGTCGGCGGTCTGCGCCGTCATGCCGATCACCGTCGAGAAGTAGAGGAAATCCCAGCCTTCCGGCCGTTTGTCGCCTGGGAACAGCAGTCCGCCGACCGGGATCTTCTTCTTGGTCTCGGCATCGACCGCATCGCCGTCCATCCAGTAGACATGGGCATAATGGAGCGCTGCCATGGCATGGATTGTGAACCAGCCGAGTGGGATCGACAGCAGCGCGAAGGTGAGTTCGACAGGGTGGGCGCTGTCTTTCTGGTTGATCAGTTGGAACAGCGAGAAGGTGGCAAAACCGACAACGACGAGCGTCACGGCGAAGATGACCAGCACCGGTTGGTCGGTGGCGCGCGCATTCTTGCTCAGATACCTGCCGGTGAATTTCGGCATCTGGGCAACGACAAGAATGACGTAGGCGGCAAAGAATGCGTTGGCGCCGATCGAATAGGCGAGCGGGGCGTGCAGCAGCAACGCCGTGAGGAGCGCCAAAACGCCGAAGCAGGCCGATAC
>NZ_RZQG01001030.1:0-1975 GCF_003998635.1 Mesorhizobium sp. M7D.F.Ca.US.004.03.1.1 | reverse complement strand
CTGTCGGGATTATCGTCCCAGGCCAGCACGTCCGCCCCACCCTCGATCAGCGCGCGCGCCGTCGCGATCCCCGAGCCACCGAGCCCGAAGAGCGAAACGTGCTTGCCTGAAAAGGATGCGGCGGGGATCAAAGGGCTTCCTATCTCAGCTTGAGGGTCGACAGGCCAACCAGCGCCAGGATGACGGCGATGATCCAGAAGCGGATCACCACCTGGCTTTCGGTCCAGCCGAGCTTTTCGAAATGATGGTGGATCGGCGCCATCAGGAACACCCGCTTGCCGGTCATCTTGAAATAGCCGACCTGGATGATGACGGACAGGATTTCCACGACAAACAATCCGCCGACGATGACCAGCACGATCTCATGCTTGGTGGCGACCGCGACCGTGCCGATCAGGCCGCCCATGGCCAGCGAGCCGGTGTCGCCCATGAAGATCGCCGCCGGCGGCGCGTTGAACCAGAGGAAGCCGAGGCCGGCGCCGATGACCGAGCCAAGCACGACCGCCAGTTCGCCGGTGCCGGGCACGAAATGGATCTGCAGATATTCGGCGAAGACGGCGTTGCCGGAGAGATAGGCGATGACGCCGAAGGAGGCCGCCGCGATCATGATCGGCACGATCGCCAGCCCGTCCAGGCCGTCGGTCAGGTTCACCGCATTGCCGGCGCCGACGATGACGAAGCAGGAGAACGGAATGAAGAACCAGCCGAGATTGACGATGAACTCCTTGGCGAAGGGGAATGTCAGCGACGACGAGAACGGCGCCTGGCCATTGTGCATGATCGCCCAGGCGGCGATGCCGGCGATGACGAATTCAAGCGCCAGCCGCGCCTTGCCGGAAAAGCCGAGATGCGACTGCTTGGTCACCTTGAGATAGTCGTCGTAGAAGCCGATCGAGCCGAAGCCCAGCGTCACCAGCAGCACCACCCAGACATAGATGCTCGACAGGTTCGCCCACAAAAGCGACGAGCCGATGATGCCCGACAGGATCATCAGACCGCCCATGGTCGGCGTGCCGGCCTTCTTGAAATGTGTCTGCGGTCCATCGGCGCGGATCGGCTGACCCTTGCCTTGCCGCAGCCGCAGCGAATTGATGATGGTCGGCCCGAAAATGAAGACGATCAGCGCCGACGTGATCAGCGCCCCGCCGGTGCGGAAGGTGATGTAGCGGAAGACATTGAAGACCGAGACCTTGTCCGCAAAATCGACGAGCAGTGTAAACATGCGCTTTTCGTCCCCCGACCTAGGTCTGTTTTCTGGTTGTCGATTCAGCAGGGAATTTGCCCAGCAGCGCATCGACCAGTTTTGCAAAACCGATGCCCTTCGACGATTTGATCATCACCACATCGCCCGGCTTCAGCGCGGCAAGCAGCACCGGCTTCAGCTCCTCGACACCGGCGCGGTATTCCGTCTTGATCTCGGCCGGCAGTATCTCGGCCAGCGCCCGCATCTCCGGGCCGCCGAGAAAGACGGTCTGTGTCCCGGTGCCGACGATGAGCTCGGCAAGGGCAGCATGCAGCTTGGCCGAGTGGTCGCCGAGCTCGAGCATATCGCCGAGCACCGCGATGCGACGACCCTCGCCCGTCACCGGCGTCGCGTTGAGCAATGCCATCGCAGCGGCCATCGATGCCGGATTGGCGTTGTAGCTCTCGTCGATCAGCGTGATCGGCCCGCCGGGGTCGCTCGAAGTCGGGCCACCGGGGTGGCGCAGGACATGGCGCTTGCCGCGCCCGCGTTCGGCCGAAAGATCGGCCAGCGCGAGTGCCACCTTGTCGAGATCTGCGCCGACCAGATGCGCCGCACCCAGCACCGCCAGCACGTTCTGCACCATATGGCGGCCGGGTGCGCCGATCCGCGCCGTCACCTCGTGGCCGCTGATCCTGGCGGTGATGTCGGAATGATCCGCATGCAATTCGCATTTGACGAGCTTGAAGGTCGAGCGCGCATTCTCGCCGAAGCCGTAGACGTGCTCGACAC
>NZ_RZQG01000102.1:0-11302 GCF_003998635.1 Mesorhizobium sp. M7D.F.Ca.US.004.03.1.1 | reverse complement strand
CCTGCAACGGGCGCGGCATTGCCATGACGACGGCGATGGGCAAGGTGCTGGCGGACTGGGCCGCCGGAACCGAGGCGCGTGATTTGCCGCTGCCATTTGCGCCGCCGGCGCCGATCCCGTTCCATGCCTTGCTGCGGCATGCGCCCAACATGCTGCTTGGCTGGAGCATGCTGCGCGATCGGCTGGACGAGACGAGCTAGACAGTCACTTCACTTTGCCAAGGTTGTCGACAGAACCGCGGCCGCCACGGCGACATCCTCTTCTATGAAAATCCGCACAGTGGGACCACTGCGCTGCTCCAGCGCGGCGACGATCCTGCGATGTGCGTCGTTCGACTGCGGGATGTAGCGATCGGCCTGCATCAGCAGCTTGAGATAGGGCCCGACCCGACCCCAGAGATCGCGGATCATGTTGAGCAGGATCGGCGCGCCGGCGTGCTGATAGATGGCGAAGTGGAAGGCCTCGTTCAGCGTCAGATAGGCCCGGGTGTCGCAGGCCTCGATGGCACGCTGCATGCCGGCGAGGGTCGCCTGTATGTTAGCCAACCCGCTTTCGCTCATCCTGGTCGCCGCCATCTCGCCCGCCAGTCCCTCGACGGCGATGCGGATGCGCGTCAGTTCCTCGAAGGCAGGCGCGGACAGCAACGGCACGATGACCGAGCGGTTGTTCTGCATTTCGAGCAGCCGTTCGGCGACCAGCCGCTGCAGCGCCTCGCGGATCGGCGTCGTCGAGATGCCGAACGTCTCGGCGAGCTTGCGGATGACCAGCGTCTGGCCCGGGCTGAAGCCGCCTGAAATCAACTCCTGCTTGAGCGCGCCATAGGCGCGGTCATTCAGGGTTTGATGTTCGAGCTTCAGCATGCGCGGCCCGCTCCGATCACCAGTTCGACAGCGCGCGATCGAGCGTCTCGGCCAGTTGCTCGGCATTGTCCCTGGCAAACGGCAGTGGCGGCCTGATCTTCAGCACATTGCCGCGCGGACCGCAGGACGAGATCAGAACGCCGTCCTCGCGCATGGCATCGACGACCGCCGATGTCTTGGTAGCGGCCAGAGCCTCGTCGCCGTCCGCCGTCAGCTCGACACCGAAATAAAGGCCGTTGTGCCTGATATCGGCGACCGCGCCATGCCGGCTCTGCAGGGCGCGCAGCAGTTCACTCGTATAGGCGCCGACGTTGCGGGCATTCTCGATCAGTCCTTCGCCTTCGATCACCTCCAGAACGGCGATGCCGACGGCGGCCGCGACCGGATTGCCGCCGAATGTGTTGAAGTAGCCGGTGTTCGAACCGAAGGATGCGACAAGCTGCGGCCGCACCAGCACCGCGCCCATCGGATGCCCGTCGCCGATCGGTTTGCCCATCGTGACGATATCAGGCTCGATGCCATAATTGGCGAAGCCCCACATGCCCTGGCCAAGTCTTCCGAAGCCGGATTGAACCTCATCGGCGATGACAATGCCGCCGACCTTTCTGACGTGATCCGCCGCCTCGCGCATCACCTTCGCATCGGGAAAGAAAATACCGTCGCTGGAAAAGGCCGAGTCGAGAAGCAGCGCTGCCGGCCGGATATTTTTTGCGCGCATGTCCGCGATGGCGGCGGCAACATTTTTTGCGAAATCATGCGCGGCACGGCCATGGTCGCGGAACGTGTCCGGCGCTGCCACGGTGCGATGCTGCGCGGGGACGCCCTTTGCTCCGACCGCCGCCGGTGACAGTTGCGCCGTCGCGATCGTGGCGCCGTGATAGGCGAAATCGGTGATGATTACCCCGGTGCCGCCGCTGGAATGCTGGGCGATGCGGATGGCGAGATCGTTGGCCTCGCTGCCGGTGCAGGTGAACATGGCATGGCCGAGATGGGCCGGAACGGTGCCTAGGAGTTTCTCCGCGTAGTCGAGGATGATCTCGCTGAGGTAGCGCGTATGCGTGTTGAGCGTCGCGGCCTGCCCCGACAGCGCCTCGACCACGCGCGGATGGCAGTGGCCGACCGAGGCGACGTTGTTGTAGGCGTCGAGGAACTTGCGGCCCTGGGCATCGTAGAGCCACACACCGCTGCCGCGCACCAGATGGATCGGGTTGCGGTAGAAGGCGCGGTAGGTCGGCCCGAGCAGCCTGGCGCGGCGTTCAAGCAACGCGCGCTCCGATGCCGCATCGGCATTTGCAGGGTACGGCGAGGACTGGGACACGAGCATCTACTCCGGATTGGAATGGTCGAGAAAATAGCGGCGGGCATCCGCGGACGACAGCCCGTCCAGCCGTTCGAGCGAAGCCCACACCTCGGTGATGAGGCGCAGCACATAGTCGCGCTTGGCCGGGAACCGCTCGGCCTGCCAACTGGCGATGTTGGCGATGAGCGCGAGGCGAGCGCGGATCAGATCGAAGAGGATGCCGATCTCTTCCGCCTCAAGCGGCTGCACCGCTTGATAGCCGGCGACGAAGCGCGCGGCCGGCGCCAGTGGATGGTCTTCAGCCGGCCAACGGTAGACGGCGCCGATGGCCAGGTCGCAGATCAGCGGCGAATGGATCATGTCGCCGAAATCGAGGATGCCGCTCACGATCTCCGGCCGCGACGCGTCCATCACCACATTGTAGGAGTTCATGTCGTTGTGGACGATTTGCGCGCGCAGGCTCGGGATGACCGGCGCCGCATGCTCTTCGAAGGCGTCGATGACGCGTTCGACCATCGCCCGCCGGCCAACGTCAGTGATATGCGTCATCATCGGCCGTGTCTTGGCGACCTTGCGGATGTCCCAGAGCAGGTCGCTGCCGGCGGCCGGATGGAAGAAGCCGCGCAGCGCCCGGCCAAGGCGAGCGAGGAAGATGCCGAGATTGCGATCCTGCGCCGCTGATGGGGGCGAGCGCGACAGCAACTGGCCAGGCAGATAGCTGACCAGCCGGATGATGCGCGGCGCCGATCCGCCGACGCTGATCGCGAACTGCGCTTCGCCTTCAAGGCTCTTGCGCACCGAAGGAACCGGCAAGGTCGGGTCGACCGCGAGGATGTGGTCGAGCGCCTTGTTCTGGAAGTCGGTGAAGGCTACCTCTTCCGCCGGATGGGAGATCTTCAGAACAAAGTCGGCCTGACCATGGGTCTGGATATGGAAATTGTGGTCGCGTTCGCCAGGCAGCGGACGCGCGCTGCCGGTGAGCCCGTAGTGCCGGCGCAGGATGGTAAGCGCGTCGGCAGTCGAGACATCGGGCGCATCCTCGGCGAGCGTTTCGCCGAACGCATCGGGGACGACCGCACTCATGGCTTGGCCTCGACAGGCTCGAGGCCGCACCAGTCGGCGATGAACAGAGCGATCGTCTGGGTGACCTTGCGCACCGAGTCGAGATCGACGGCCTCGTCATAGCCATGCGGCATGCGGCAGATCGGGCCGTAGACGATCGCCGGCGTGTCGGCATAGAGGCCGAAGAAGCGCGCATCCGTCGTCGCCGACGTGACGTGTTCCGTCAGCGGCTCGCCCCAGACGGCGGTGTGGCTGCGGCGCAGCACCGCTTCCATCTCGTCGGCGCCCTCCAGCACATAGCCCTCGGCCATGAAGCCATTGTAGGTGAGGCTCGGCGGGCGGTTGGCCAGGAACGGGTCGGCGCGCGCCGCATCGGCGATGCAGGCTTCAAGCTCGGCCTTGGCGTCTTCGAGCCTCTGGCCGGGATAAGTGGCGACGCGCATCTCGAAGACACAGCGCGCCGGAACGCTCGATGTCCACTCGCCGCCTTCGATCTTGCCGAGGTTGAAGCGGATCGGGTGCGGGTGATCGTGGAAATGCTTGTCGTCGACCTTGCGCGCGTTCCAGACGATTTCGAGCTGCTTCAGTGCCTGGATGATGACGAAGGCCTTTTCGATGGCATTGGCGCCGGCCGAGAATGCACCCGACGCATGCTGCGGATCGCCGTCGACCTCGACCCGGAACCAGATCGGCCCGACCTGTGCCCGCATCAATCTCGGCTCCAGCGGTTCGGGAATGAAGGCGGCGTCGGCGCGGTAACCGCGCTGCAGGCAGGCGAGCGCGCCGTTGCCGGTGCACTCTTCCTCGACCACCGACTGCAGGTAAACGTTCGCGGCCGGCTGATAGCCAAGGCTGCGCAATGCGGCCAGCGCATAGAGGCAGGCGGACAGGCCGGCCTTCATGTCGCCAGCGCCGCGGCCATGCATCCAGCCATCCTCGATCGCCGGATCGTAGGGGTCGCGCACCCAGCGGTCGAGCGGTCCTGTCGGCACGACATCGATATGGCCGTTGAGGATCAAAGAGCGGCCGGTCGCGTTACGCGGCGTATGCGTGGCAACGACATTGAAGGCGTCGTCATAGGAGACCGCCACGGGTGAAAAACCGGGCAGGTCGCGAATCGCATCGACATCGACGCGCCACATGTCGACCGCATAGCCATCCGCTTCGTATGCGGCGGCCATGAACGACTGCGCGGCATGTTCTTCGCCGCGTTGGGAGGGAAAGCGCACGAGGTCTTGCAGAAACGCGACTTGTCGCGCGAAGCCGTCATCGACCGCGCTGAGAATGGCCCCGTCCGCAATCCGCTCAGGCATCATATTCCGCTTTCATCTGGATGATGTATCATATCTCATATGCCATTTCTGTGAAATGCAAGAGGCATACGGGCCGAAACGTCAGGCCAGAGCTTGCCGTTCGATACCGCCACGCTGCTGGGGAGTTGGCATCGGATGCAGCAAGCCGATACTGCTGTCTGGAAGACATGACGAGGAATGCGTTGATCAGCGAAGACACGATGCCGGCCGAAATCACCGATCTCGCCATTGGCTACCGGCGCCTGCCGGCGGGCAAGCTCGCCAATGCCGTGACGTGGATGGAGGCGCGCTCGCCGCAGCCCGATCTCGCGCACCCCCTGGCGATGACCCGGATCACCATGCCCGACTGCGCGTCCTATCGGGCGGTCTTCCTCGAGATCGGCGCGCCCTGGCTGTGGGATCGGGTTTCCGAAATGTCCGATGCCGAGATCGCGGCGCACTTCGCCGATCCGCGCCAGCATCTCTATTACGGCTACGATGAAAGCGGCACGCATCTGGGTATAGTCGAATTCTTCGTCGCCGACAGCAGCGAGATCGAGATCACCTATTTCGGCCTGTTCCCCTCCCTGACCGGCAGAGGTTTCGGCAAGCGGCTGATGGCCGGCGCACTGGATCTCGCATGGCGCCTCAACCCTAACCGTATCTGGCTGCACACAAGCAGCTTCGATCATCACAGCGTCATCGGTTTCTACAGTGCCTGCGGATTTGTGCCCTTCGCGACAGGATTTGAAATCGTCGACGATCCCCGGATCAAAGGTACTTTGCCGCGCGATGCCGCGCCGCAGATTCCGCTGATCGAAGCGGAGTGGAGCGACTGCAGCAATGGCAAGGGAGCCTCGTCCTCCCCGGAGAGCCGGCAGGTTGCGCGGCCTAGATGAGAACAGCTCCGCAATCTGTCAGCCAAGCGTCGCCGCACCATCGCCGATGGGTGCGCCGCGAGACCATTCTGTCGACGCTGGAGCGCCATATCGACACGCGCATTGTGCTGTTCGCCGCGCCCGCCGGCTTCGGCAAATCGACGACGATGGCGCAATGGGCCACGGAAGTCACGCGCCACGGCCGGCTGACAGCATGGCTGTCCTGCGAGGCAACCGACAATGACGAGGGCGCCTTCCTGTCGCATCTGGTGGGCGCGCTGCGCCAACTGATGCAAAGCCCGGCGGAACTCGACCTTGCCTTCCAGTCGAGCCCGATCCCGCAGCTCGACGTCGTGCTCGCAGCACTTGTAGCGGGTCTTGCGGCGCGCGAGGCTGACATCACCTTGTTCTTCGACGACTACCACGCCATCGAAGCGCAGGCGGTGAAGCGGTTCATGGAGCGCCTGACGCGACAGGCGCCGGCCAACGTCGCCTTCGTCATCGGCTCGCGCAGCCTGCCCGACCTGCAGCTCGGCAAGCTCAGGGTGCTTGGCGACGTCTTCGAAATCGGCCCCGACGATCTGCGTTTCGCTTCGTCCGAGGCCGAAGCCTTCTTCAACGAGAAACTGGGCCTGAGCGTCAGCAGCGGCACGGTGGAGACCTTGTGCTCGCGCACCGAAGGATGGGCCGCCGGCCTGCAACTGGCCTCGCTCTCGCTGAGTGCCGCGCATGCACCAGAAACCGTCATCGGCAATTTCACTGGCGCCAACCGCAACGTCGCCGACTTCCTGATGGGGGAAGTGTTCCTGGAACTGCCGCCGGCGATCGCGAAATTCCTGCTCTACAGTTCGATCTTCGAACGCTTCAGCGCCGAAGCCTGCCGGGCGGTGATGCGCGCGGCGGATGCAGAGGCGGCGATCACAGAAATCGAAACGCGCAACCTGTTCCTCGTCCCCCTCGACGAAGAGCGGCGCTGGTTTCGCTACCATCATCTGTTCCGCGATTTCCTCAGCCGCGAAATGGAACGGCGCGAACCGGAGATGATCGCGCCGCTGCATCTGGCGGCCGCCGAATGGTTCGGCGAGCGCAAGATGCTGACAGAGGCGATCGGGCACGCGCTGGCCGCCGGCGACCAGGCCCGCGCGGCGGTGTTCGTCGAGAACAACGCGCTCGACCTCATCGCCCAATGCCAGCTTCTTTACGTGCGCCAGTTACTGGCACTTCTGCCGAGGAAGCTGATCGACCAGCGCATCCGGCTGCAGCTCGTGGTGCTGTGGCTGGCGGTGCACAGCAGCCAGCCCGAGATTGCTCAACAGACGCTGAGCAATGCGCGCAAGCTGGTCGAGACCGGACCGACTGACAGCAATGACCCAGGCACCATGACCGGAACCACGATCGAGGCCGAGCTCGTGGTTCTCGCCGCTGCCGTCCACAGCACGCTGGAGCAGTTCGATCAGGCGCGCGACACAGCCCTTGCGGCGCTGCGCGTCATCGCGCCCGATGCCTGGTTCATGGAGGGCGCGACCGCCAATGTCATTGGCTACAATCTTTATGCGCTGGGCGACCTCGAAGGTGCGCGCGCCGCGATCGATGCGGCGCGACGGGCGCATGAGCGAAGCGGCAGCCTGCTCGGCGTCACCATCGCCAATTGCTACATGGCCGTCGTCGAGCGTTCGGCGGGCCGCCTGCCCGCCGCCGAGCGGCTGCTGCGCAACGCCATCATCGAGGCCAGGGCGCGGATCGGCGCAAATTCCTATGCCGAGGCCCTGGCCGGAACGCTGCTTGCCGAACTCGCCTACGAGACCAATGCGTCGGGCGAGGCGCTGACCCTGGTCGAGAATCTCGGACCGCAGATCGAGGGCGCGGCGGTCATCGTCTATCCCTTGGCCAGCGTGCCGACCTATGCCCGCGTGCTGCAGCTGACCGGCCGCACCGAAGCGGCACTGGACATGCTGGAGCGTGTTTATCAACGCGTGCGCGGCACGGTGTATCGCCGCCTGGCATCGATGATCATGCATGACCGCATACGTGTGCTGCTCGACCAGAACCGTATTGCCGAGGCCCGGGCGCTGCTGAGCGAACACCGCGGCGAAGAGACCGAGGCGTCGATGGTCATCACCACCGCCAACGAGTTCGAGTTCTTTGCCGAGGGCCGCCTGCTGACGGCCGAGAAATCCTATGCCGATGCCGCGCGGGTTTTCGATGCGCTTCTGGAGCGCACCAGAACCAGCGGGCGCATGCGCCGCCATATATTGGCGCTGATCCTGCGCGCCAAGGCGGCCAGCGCCGCCCATGACCAACGCGAGGCCGACCGCCATCTGCTCGATGCGTTGCGCCTCGCACAACCCTCCGGCTTCATCCGTTCCTTCGTCGACGAGGGAAGGCCGGTCGTCGAAGGGTTGATGCGGCTGCGTGCGGCTCAGGCAAAGACCGATCCCGCGCTGTCAGCCTATGCGACGCGCATCATCGACGCCGCGCAGACGATGCCCGTGGCGACGCGCAAGCTGGCCGCACCAGCCGCTGAGAAGGAACAGCTCACCCAGCGCGAGGCCGAGCTGCTGCGCTATCTCGCCGAGGGCATGTCCAATCGCGATATCGCCTTTGCGCTGTCGGTGAGCGAAACCACGGTGAAATGGCATCTAAAGAACATTTTCGGCAAGCTGGCGGTGACCAACCGGGTCCAGGCGGTGCGCGCCGCGCAAGGGTCCGCAGGCACCCATACCCCTCCGAAAGGAGGGGCATAGATAACAGGCGCCACCCCTCTTTCGGGTCGGGCCACATGATCGTTAGCCTGCTAGCGTCACCCGGTTTTCAGAGGACGCTACGGATGGCGACAGGCTACGTTTTTCACGAACAGCTGATGTGGCATGACACCGGCTCCAGCGCCGACATGATGCCTCCCGGCCGTTTCGTGGAACCTGGCCGGCATCTGGAATCCCCCGGCTCGAAGCGCCGGCTCAACAACCTCATCCAGGTCAGCGGCCTGTCGCGCCACCTGGTGCCGATCATCCCCGAGCCGGTCTCGGTCGAGGACCTGCTGCGCGTGCACACGCAACGCCATGTCGACGATATCCGTATGCTCAGTGAGCGCGGCTCCGGTTTCGCCGGGCCGCAGGCGCCGATCGGTCTCAACAGTTTCGACATCGCGCTGCTGTCGGCCGGCACCACCTATGCCGCCATGCGCGCCGTGCTGACCGGCCGCGTCGACAACGCCTATGCGCTGGCGCGACCGCCGGGACACCATGCCGAACCCGACCAGGCGATGGGCAACTGCCTGTTCTCCAACATCGGCGTCTCCGTGCGCCGGCTGCAGCATGAAGGCCTGCTTGGGCGGGCCGCCGTAGTCGACTGGGATGTGCATCACGGCAATGGCACCGAGACGGTGTTTTATTCCGACCCGTCGGTGCTGACCATTTCCGTGCATCAGGACAATCTCTATCCGACCGGGCGCGGCGCGCTGGCCGACAACGGCAAAGGCGACGGCGAAGGCTACAACATCAACATCCCGCTGCCGGCCGGCAGCGGTACCGGCGCCTATGAAGCAACCTTCGACCGCGTCGTCGCCCCGGCGCTGCGCGCCTACAGACCGAACCTCGTCATCGTCGCCTCTGGCTTCGACGCGTCAGGCTTCGATCCGCTCGGCCGCATGATGCTCAACAGCGAATGCTTCCGGCGGCTCGCCGCGCGGATGGTGGCGCTGGCTGCCGAGACCTCGCAAGGGCGTCTGATCATGACCCATGAAGGCGGCTATTCGGAAGGCTATGTGCCGTTCTGCGGCCATGCCGTCATCGAGACGCTGGCCAATCACCGCACCGAAGTGGTCGACCCGCTGTCGGACCATATCGACGAATGGGCCGGGCAGGATCTGCAGCCGCACCAGGCAGCGGTGATCGATGCCGCCGAAGCCCTGCTCGCCGGCCTGCGCCAACGCCTCGCCAGCGCAGCCTGACGCGATGGATTTTCTCATCACCACGCTTCTCAATGCGCTGACACTGATCAGCATCCTGATGCTGGTCGGGCTCGGGCTGGCGATCAGCTTCGGGCTGATGAACGTGACCAACCTGGCGCATGGCGAGTTCGTCACCGTCGGCGCCTTCGCGGTCTATTTCGTGCAGAGCATGGGCGGCTCGTTCTGGCTGGGATTGCCCGCAGCGCCCATCGCCGGCGCGGTGGTCGGCTGCATCCTCGAGTTCGCCATCATCCGCCATCTCTACTCAAGGCCGGTCTCGACCGTGCTCGCCACCTGGGGCGTCAGCCTGATCCTGCAGCAAGGGCTGGAACTGACCTTCGGTCTCGGCGCCAAGCCGGTGACGCCACCGATCGAGGGCACGCTCGACCTCATCTTCACCGTCTATCCGGCCTACCGGCTGATCCTGATCGGCATCGCCATGTTGACCCTGCTCGGCGTCATCCTTCTGATCAGCCGTACGTCCTTCGGTCTCGACATCCGCACCGTTATCCAGAACCGCGAGATGGCCGAGGGCGTCGGCATCAACACAAGGCGCACCTACGCTATTGCCTTCACCTTCGGTGCGGCCATCGCCGGCCTCGCTGGCGGGCTGGTCGCACCGCTGGCGATCGTCCTGCCGCAGATGGGGGTGAACTACCTCGCCAACGCCTTCTTTGTCGTCATCGTCGGTGGCGTCGGCTCGATCGGCGGCCTTGTCGCCGGCAGCGTCTTCGTCGGCGGGCTGACCAGCATCCTCAACTACCAGATCTCGCCATCGCTGGCGCAGGCGATCGTGCTGCTTGCGGCCATCGTCGCTGTCCGTCTGCGGCCCAACGGCTTGTTCAACGGAGCATCGCGATGATCGCCCGCGACCGCAACTGGCTGCTGATCTTCGCCGTCTGCGTGGCGCTCGCGGGCGTCTATCCCCTCTTCGCCGACGGCTACCAGCTGACGGTGATCCGCGACGCGCTGATCTTCGGCCTGTTCGCGGCGAGCCTCGACTTCTTCTGGGGCCGCACCGGCATCCTGTGTTTCGGCCACGCCGCCTTTTTCGGCATTGGCGGCTACATCATGGCGCTGGTCACGCTCAACGACGCCATCCCCTTCGGAAGCCTGCTTGGTATCATCGGGGCGGTGGCGGGTGCAGCCTTCGTCGCCGCCATCATCGGCTACTTCCTGTTCTTCGGCGGCATTCGTGGCAGCTATTTCACAATCGTCACGCTGGCCATGGGCGTCATCTGCCAGCAGGCCGCGGTGTCGTGGAGCTCGGTCACCGGCGGCGACAGCGGCCTGATCGGCATCCCGCCGATCGAATTCGATGTTGGCGGCACGCATGTCGATCTTAGCCAGGACCTGCCCTCCTACATCTTCGTGGCGGCGATCGTCTCGGTGGTCGTGCTGGCGCTGTGGTCTATCAGCCGTGGCCGCTGGGGCACGGTGCTCACCGCCATCCAGGACAATGAAATCCGCGCCGCAGCCCTTGGCCACAACGCGCCACTTCGGCTGCTCGTCACCTTCACCCTGTCCGCCGCCATCGCCGGGCTTGCCGGCGCGCTTTATGTCTGCATGGCCGGGCTGGTGGCGCCCGACCTTTCCGGGCTGCTTCTGTCGACGGAAGTCATCGTCTGGGTGGCTGTCGGCGGGCGCGGCACGCTGCTTGGTCCGGTGCTCGGCGCGATCTTCATCCAGCGCGCGCAGCAGACGATCAGCAGCTTCAACCCGAGCCTGTGGCCGCTGCTGCTCGGCTGCGTCTTCGTCATCATCGTCTTCGTCCTGCCGGACGGCATCCTGTCGATCTACGCGCGGCTGAAGAGCCTGTTCAAGAGCCGGAGGCGCGCGCAATGAGCGACGTCCTGCTCCAGGCCAAGAATGTCGGCATCCGCTTTGGCGGACTTCAGGCGCTGGAGGCGCTCGATCTCACCGTGCACGACAAGGAGCTTTGCTGCATCATCGGGCCGAAC
>NZ_RZQG01001029.1:0-1975 GCF_003998635.1 Mesorhizobium sp. M7D.F.Ca.US.004.03.1.1 | reverse complement strand
GATCTGGACGCCGCGGCACGCTTCCTGGCGGTGGCAGCGGCCGCGCCGAAGCGGCGCTCGGAAGCCTGGCGCTGCCTGCGCTACAGGTTCAAGCTTGCGGCGCGGCGGCGTTTGTCCGCGCAGTCGATCCAGCTGCAAGGCGCTCTGTAGGCGCCAGCCCCCCCGGGACCAACACTACTTCGCCGCCACAGGCTTTTCGGACGGCGTGTGGAACCAGCAATCTACCAACAGCTTATCTACGGATATTTGTGTGGAGCTGACATGCTGCAAAAATCCGGATTGTCGCCCGGCCGGCCGGCTGACGAAGACGCTGGGCCGAAAAATGGCGCGCCGAAGAACGAGGCGCAAAGCTCGGCCGATCATGCGTCGCTCACCTATGTCAGCGATGCCGAGCCCGGTATCCGGCGGCTAAAGACGGGCAAGGGTTTTTTCTACAAGGGTCCGGACGGGCGGGCGGTTCCAGGCGCCACCAGGGCGCGCATCGAGGCGATCGTCATTCCGCCGGCCTGGACGGATGTGTGGATTTCGCCCGACGCCGACGGCCATATCCAGGCAACCGGGAGGGACCAGCGCGGACGCAAGCAATACCGCTACCATCCCCAATGGGCCGAAGAACGCGACGGCGCCAAATATTCGAGCCTTGTCACCTTTGCCGCAAGCCTGCCGGACCTGCGGCGCAGGATCGACAGCGATCTGCGCCGTCGCGGCCTGCCGCTCGAGCGTGTGGTCGCCGCGGTCGTCTGGCTGCTTGACAACACGATGATCCGGGTCGGCAATTCCGCCTACGCTCGCGACAACAAGAGTTTCGGGCTGACCACATTGCGCGACCGCCACGTCGATATCGTCGGCTCAAGCCTTCGGTTTGCCTTCAAGGGAAAGTCCGGCAAGGAGTGGAAGCTGAAGCTGATCGACCGCCGCATCGCTGGAATCGTGCGTGGCGCGCAGGACCTGCCTGGCCAGAAGCTGTTCCAGTATCTCGATGAGGACGGCGACAGGCGGCCGGTCCGCTCCGAGGACGTCAACCGCTATATCCGCGATGCTACCGGCGATGCGTTCAGTTCGAAGCATTTCCGCACTTGGGGCGGCACCATCCATGCAGCCTCGCTATTTGCACAGACGGAATTGCCGCAAAGCCAGGCGCAGCGAAAGCGGCTGATGAACAGCGTCATAGACAAGGTTGCCGAGCGGCTGGGCAACACGCGTGCCGTCTGCCGCAAATGCTACATCCATCCGCAGGTCTTCGACGCCTGGTCAGAGGGGCGATTGCTGGACGAAATGGCGCAGGCCAACAAGCGCAAGCGCTCCATCGATGGTCTCGATGACGAGGAAGCTCTCGTGCTGCGATGGCTGAAGATGCGCGGAAGCTGACTGGTGGCGACCGGCGGTCGCCAAATCCGCCGCATCGGGATTTTTTTATCGACGTCGTGTCGGGATCGGTCTTACTGTTTCGTCCTTTGACAGAGAAAAGGACCAGCCATGCTCTACGCAATCCTCTGCTATGCTTCCGAAGATGTCGTCTGCTCCTGGAGCAAGGCACAGGACGACGAGGTCATGGCCAATCTCCTCGACGTTCAGGACAAATATGCCAAGGCCGGCCGGCTTGGCCCGGTGGCGCGGCTTTTGCCGACGACCGCCGCGACGACCCTGAGGAAGGTCAAGGGCGAAGCGGTCGTCATCGACGGACCGTTTGCCGAGACAAAAGAACAATTCCTCGGCTTCTACACGCTCGAATGCGCCGATCTCGATGAGGCTGTCGAGTTCGCTCGCGAGCTTTCCGAGGTCAATCCGAGCGGCGGCTCCTACGAGATCCGGCCGGTCTCGATCTTCAATCCCGCCAAGGTTTCCGCATGACCGAACTCGCCTGGATCAGCTCGGCGATCAGCGCCGCCCGCCCGCAGGCGATGGGCGCGCTGCTGCGTTATTTCCGCGATCTCGATACGGCGGAGGAAGCTTTCCAGGATGCGTGCCTCAGGGC
>NZ_RZQG01001028.1:0-1980 GCF_003998635.1 Mesorhizobium sp. M7D.F.Ca.US.004.03.1.1 | reverse complement strand
GCCAGCAAGGGCTGAATGAAGCGTTCAAGGCAGGCACGCTGACCGGCGATTTCATCGCCGTTATCCGCTTCCAGGGACCTAAGGCCAACGGCATGCCGGAACTGCACAAGCTGACCACCGTGCTCGGCATCCTGCAGGATCGCGGCCAGCGCGTGGCGCTGGTCACCGACGGGCGCATGTCGGGCGCCTCCGGCAAGGTGCCGGCGGCGATCCACGTGACGCCGGAAGCGGTCGAGGACGGTCCTATCGCCAGGATCCACGAGGGCGACGTTATCCGGCTGGACGCCGATGCAGGCACGCTGGAAGTGTTTGTGCCGGCACCGGAATTCGCACTACGCCGTACGGCGGAAGCTGATCTCATCGGCAATGAATTCGGTTTTGGCCGCGAGCTGTTCGCTGGCTTCCGGCAATTGGTCGGCCGCGCCGATCATGGCGCCAGCGCCTTCGGCACGGCTTGATGGGATCACCATCCTGCCCATGAAAAAGGGCGGCTCGTGGCCGCCCTTTTTCATGGGGTTAAGGCAGTTACTTGACGGTGACCTCGACGCGTTCGCCGGCCTTGACCGTAGCCGTACCTTCCTTTGAGTCGTTGTCGGAGGTGTCGGCGACAATCGCGTAGTCGCCAGCCGGCAGCGTGGTCTGGAACTTCGCGTCGTAGTTATAGCCGATCGACTTGCGGTTGCCGTTGATGTCCTTCTTCGTCTCGAAAATCTCGATCTTCGAGGCGCCGGGCGCGGTGATTGCCAGCACGCCGGCATTCATGGCCACTTTCACGTCCTGAGACTCACCGGCCTTCACCGTGAACGGCTGCTCGACCTCTGCCAACTCGACCGTCGCGATCAAAACATAGTCGTCCGGCGGCAGATCGAACTTGCTGTCGGGACCATAGGCATAGGTCACTTCTTCCCTGGTCCCGTCGATCTTCTTCTTCGCCTTGAACACCTTAAAGCCGATGCCCGAACCGTCAGCCTTGTCGCCGCCAGCGGTATAGTAGGCGTTGGCAACGATATGCCCGACGCCGACGATGATGTCCTTTTCGACCGTTTTGCCGGCAGCGAGCGGAATCGTTTCGGCCGCCACGCCCTGGCCGATCGTGACCGTCACTTTCTCGTCACCGGCCGGCAACACGATCTTGGTGGTGCCATAGTAGGTCGCGGGTGCATCGGCGCCCGGGTAGTCGATCACGACAGCCGCGCCGTCGACAACATCCGCCCCCGCGCTTGGTCGCGGATGAATGATGAGCGTGCCGGCATTCAACGTGAACACCGGCTTGTAGACCTGGCCTGCCTCGATCTTGAGCTTCTGTTCGGTCTTGGCCTCACCGTCGCGCGCAACGATAATGTAGTCGCCCGGCTCCAGATTTCCTTTGTAGGCGCCGTATTCGGTGGTGACGTTGTCGCCGCGCGTGCCGTCGGATTTCGCCTTGCAGATCTCCCAGGCATTTCCGTCGGTGACAGGATCGCCGCCTTCGGCAAGCACTGCGGTGGGCAGAAGATTGAATTCCGGCTTGGCAGGCTCGGGCGCCGGTGCTGGGGCCGGTGCCGGCGCTGGTTCGGGTGCAGGCGCCGGTGCTGCGACGGTCTCGACAAGCGCCTCCTGCAGCGCCTTCTCGTCGGAGGCCTGGATGTATTTGCCGCCGGTGTTGTCGGCGAGGCAGGCAATCTGCTTGCCCTCATCGGCGGTGAGGCCGAAGCCGACGACATCGGCGGTGAAGTCGACGCCGGATGCTTCAAGCTCCTTGCCAAGCGCGCAAGGGTCGCCACCGCATGTTTCGAGCCCGTCGGTGATGAGCACCACGGTCGCCTTGTCCTCGGTGTATTTCAACGCTTCGGCCGCCTGCTTGACGGCCGCCGTCAGCGGCGTCTTGCCGAGGAATTTCAGGCTGTCGGCGGCGGCCGAAATGGCGCTGGCAGAACCTGCCTGTGGCGGCACGATCAACTGAATGTCGTCGCAGCTGCCCTTTTCGCGATGGCCATAGGC
>NZ_RZQG01001027.1:0-1982 GCF_003998635.1 Mesorhizobium sp. M7D.F.Ca.US.004.03.1.1 | reverse complement strand
CATTTGAACTCCTGCAGTTCGTAGGATTCGGCCTCGTTGCTGCCAAGCTCGAAGCCGCATGCCGCGATCACCCGGTTTGCCCGCGCCAGGTTAGCCGGCTCGACGAGGATGTCGATGTCGGTGAACGGCCTGTCGGCGACGTTGCGGTAGAGTTTTCGCGCGAAGACCGGCCCCTTGACGATCCGCGCCGGAACATTGTCCGCGGCCAGTCCCTTCATGATGCGGTCGCCATGGTACTGCAGCAGCATCGACTGCCCGGTGGCGATCGTTGCTTTCTGGCGCAGATCTTCCAGTCTGTCCCGCAGCCCTGCGTCCCTCGGCAGCTGCGCGTCGCCGCTCTCCTGCAGCTTGCGCAGCATGATCGGCAGGATGCCGTGAAATTCGGCATTGTCGAGCAGCGCCGACAAGGTCTTTGCCGACAAATCTTCCCCGACTGGCGCCGCCTCGGGATCGGCAGAGCGCAGCAGCAATCTTTCTTCGGCGGCAGTGAGAGATGGCAGCATCAACCCGGACAATGTTTCGGATAAGGGATTGTCTGGGATGGTTACAGAAAAGCCGTGCGTAAGCCAGCTTTACATGCCCCAGCGTAGCGCCGCCGTGTGTACCGGCGCGTCCCAGAATGCGGTCGTCTCCCCGTCGAGCATGGTCAGCGTGATCGAGCAGCCGGCCATGTCGAGCGAGGTGACATAGGAGCCGACCAGTGAACGGGTCACCGTCACGCCATGTTTCTCGAAAATCGCCCGCGCGCTGTTGTACATCAGATAGAGTTCCATCAGCGGCGTGCCGCCGAAGCCATTGACGAACAGCAGTGCCGGGCCTTTTGCCTTGTCGCCGAGATCGCCCAGGATCGCGGCGCAGATCTCCTGCGCGATAGCATCGGCGCTTTTCAACGTGTCGCGTCGGCGGCCGGGCTCGCCATGGATGCCGACGCCGAACTCCATCTCGCCGTCGCCGATGTCGAAAGTCGGCTTGCCCGCCGCCGGCACGGTACAACTGGTCAGCGCCACGCCCATCGAGCGGGTAGCCGTGTTGACGCGGTCGCCCAGCGCCTTCAAAGGCGCCAGCGCCAGGCCATGTTCTGCCGCCGCGCCGACGATCTTTTCCACCACCAGCGTTCCGGCGACGCCGCGCCGGCCCGTCGTATAGGAAGAATTTTCGACGGCGACATCGTCATTGGTCACAATCTGCTGGACGCCTTCTGACATCTCGGCCGCCATGTCGAAATTCATCACGTCGCCCTCATAGTTCTTGACGATGAACAGGCTGCCGGCCCCGGTGTCGACGGCTTCCGCCGCTGCCAGCATCTGGTCCGGCGTCGGCGAGGTGAACACCTGGCCGGGGCAGGCGGCATCCAGCATGCCGTGGCCAACAAAGCCGCCATGCAGCGGCTCGTGACCGGAGCCGCCGCCGGAGATCAGCGCCACCTTGCCCGGCCGCAAGGTCTTGCGGCGGATGAATTTGTGCTCGTCGCCAAGCACGAGGATGTCGGCATGGGCAGCCACGAAACCGTCGAGGCTCTCGGTCAGCACCGTGTCTACCGAGTTCATAAATTTCTTCACGGCCGTCTCCTCCCGAAATAGGCCTGACATCGAAGCAATTCCAGGAAAGGTGTGTAACGGTTTTCCGTCCGGAATTGCGTACAAACTCCAAAGGGTCAGCCACCCTTGCCGGTTATGCTGGTGATCTTCTGGATGAAGTCGTTCACCGCTTTGTCGAGCGCGGCGTTCTGTTTGTCGTCGCCGAAATCCGGCACGATCAGCGAGACATGCCGCGTCTTTCGCATGCCTGATGCAATCGACATCTTGCCTGGATGCGCCTGGTGATAGGCGGCGAGAAACTGGTCACGTTCGGCCGGGCTGAAATGGCACACCGAAAATATAGCCGGCAAATGTTTTGACGGAATCGGGATCGAATAGGCGGGGCTCGAAATCTGCGTGACGAAGCTTCGGTGTTTGCCGAGCGCATCGGCGAGGCGCTGGCGC
>NZ_RZQG01001026.1:0-1984 GCF_003998635.1 Mesorhizobium sp. M7D.F.Ca.US.004.03.1.1 | reverse complement strand
GTTCGTAGGACAGGCCGGTGCTGCCCTTGACCGAGAAATGGTCATAGGCGTCCGGATGTTCGAGCACGGTCTTGACGCTGGCGAAGAACTTCGATGCCGGCCCGATCACACCGGGCTTTTCGAACATGATGCCGGCATTGTAGTTGAGCTCGCTGAGATCATTGCTGCCGATGCCGCTGATCTTGCCGTCGATGCGCAGCTTCTCGGCTCGCCCGAACAGGTTACGGTGGCCCCAATAGCCTTCCAGGCCCAGCCCCTCGGTGTTGGAGAAGGTGCCGCCGACGCCGAAATAGCGCGGTTTGCGCTCGCTGACCTGGACGCCGATCGGAATGTTGCCATCGGCATCGAGCTTGTCGGCTTCCTTGAACGTCACGCTGTTGAAGACCTCGAGCGCCAGCAGCCGGTCGCGCGCGTCGCTGATCTCTTGCGGCGAGTACTGCCGGCCACGCTTGAGGCCGGTCATGTATTCGGTGAAGTCGCGATCGACCTTCTCGGTGCCTTCCACAGTGGTGTCGCCATAGCCGGCGACCGGCCCGGCGGCGACCGTCAGCGTCACGTCAAGCGTCGAAGTGGCGTGGTCGGCGACGATCTGCCTGTCCGTCACCTTGGCCAGCGGCCTGCCCTCCTCCTTCAGCGCCCGCACGATCAGCGCCTCGGCCTTGAGCACGGCGCCCGAACCGGCGTCGCCGCCGGCGATCAGGCCATAATCGGCGCTCATCAGCCCAGCTGCGTCGCCCTCAAGGTGAATATTGCCCAAAGTGAATTTCGGCCCGCTGACAATGTCGATGGCCACCGGAACCGGCTGCGGCCCCTTGAATTCGGCATCCGGCGGCAAATCGTCAAGCGGCTTGCCGTCGATGGTGACGGTGACCACGCCTTCGTAGCGGGCGTCGGCATAGAGCGCGGCGACCAGTTGTTCGCGGTCGCTGCGTGCCTTGGCCATCAGTCCGAGTGAGCCGGAAACCGGACGCTCCTCGTCACTTTTCAGGGCCGAGGCGTTTTCGAGCTTCTTGACCAGATCCTTGTCGGCGTCGGGGGCATTGATGGTGACGGCATAGCGCAGCGGATCGACGATGTCGGCATCCTCGTCGCTGGACGATCCCCACAGCTTGATGCCAAAAAGCTCGAAAGCCGCCGCCGGCCGCGATTCGGCGAGCAGCGCGGTCGAGCACATCATGGCCAAAAGCAGGGCGCGCGGAAGCGCACGCCCTGGCGCGCGACCTCCTGACATCTGCTCTTCATGCGCCGGCATTAAGACAACCTAGGTTATAAAACTAAAATTGGAATGAAGTTCTGAAGCGCTCGTAAAGGGGCCACAATCCAATTGTCTGAAATAGGGCGGGCTTGGAATTCACACCTTTTGCGTCGCCGCAAGAAAGCGTGATCACCTGTCCTATGGAGGTACTACCGGCCATCGGCCGGAAAGGAAACCGTTGGCAGGCGGAACCCTGCCGCGTCCCTGCGTTGACAAGCTTGACTGAAGCTTGATCATGCCTGGACGTTAGCAGTGTCTGGAGGGTGTTATGGCAATGCGCGCGGCTCGTGGTCTGTCGATCCTGATTCTTCTGTTTTTTGCCTGGGCCAATGTCTTAGCCTGGGGTGGTGTCGCGCAAGCGGCTGAGGCTCGACGAATCGCGACGACAGACAATTCCGATTATTTCGGCTTCGATCTCAGGTCCGACCAGAATGTCACGCTCGACCAGTGCAAGACGACATGTCTGGGCGACCCGGCCTGCCGCGCCTTCACCTACAACAACAAAGCCAAATGGTGCTTCCTCAAATCCGACTACAACCAGCTGAAGCCGTTCAACGGCGCGGTCGCCGGCAAGGTCGTCAACCTCGATGGCGATCCCGACATCGGCGCGCCGCCGGAACTCGCCTTCTTCCCCAACTGGATGGCCGATCAGGCCCAGCAGTACCGCAACAAGCTGCTCGGCCCGGCCTATGACAAGCCGACCGAAGGCATGGCCGCCTTGATGAACGC
>NZ_RZQG01001025.1:0-1987 GCF_003998635.1 Mesorhizobium sp. M7D.F.Ca.US.004.03.1.1 | reverse complement strand
GCATCATCACCAGCTCGGTCGGCGCGTTCTTCGTCGTCACCATGCTCATCCGCAACCGGCTCTGACGGGCAAGAGTTCGCCAGCTCCGAGCTCTCAGACGGTCCAGAAATAGCGCACAATGTGAAAGAACACCGGCGCGGCGAAGACCAAGCTATCGGTGCGGTCCATCATGCCGCCATGGCCTTCGATCAGGTGGCCCCAGTCCTTGACGCCCTGGTCGCGCTTGATGGCCGAGGCGACCAGCCCGCCCAGAAATCCCATCGAGCAGGCGACGAAAGCCACGGCCGCCGCCTGCAGCGGCGAGAAGGGTGTCACGAACGACAACAGCGCGCCGAGCAGGCTCGCCGACACCAGTCCGCCAATCAGCCCTTCCCAGGTTTTCGACGGCGAGACGTTCGGCGAAAAACGGTGTTTTCCGAACAGCTTGCCGAAGATGTATTGCAGCACGTCGCTGCCTTGCACGACGATGATCAGGAAGGCGATCAGCAACAGGGTGCGGCCTTCGAAGCCCGGCACGTTGAGTGTCAGCAGGGCGGGGACATGGCTGACACAATAGACCGAGATCATCACCGCCCATTGCTGCGCGGCGATCCGCTCGAGGAAGCGTTCCGTGTCGCCATGCAGCGCCGTGATGGCCGGCATCAGCAGGAAGCAGTAGACCGGAATGAAGATGACGAAGAGCCCGTACCAGGCGGTCCACACCAGCCAGTATTGAAACGGTATGATGATGCCGAACATGCCAAGCAGCACCCAATGGTCGCTGCGGCGGGTGTGCGTGAGCGTCACGAATTCGCGCAGCGCGGCGAAGGAGATCAGCGCGAACAGGATGGTCATGCCGTAGCGGCCGAAGAAGAAGGCGACCGTCATCAGCGCCACCATCACCCACCAGGCGTTGATGCGCTGGGTGAGATTGACCAGCGTCGAGCTGAGCGGCTTCGGCGCCCGCGCCGAAAGGATAGCGGCGACAATGCTTGCGGTGGTCAAAACCGCCAGCAGGCCGATGATCAGGATGGAGATCTCGTGGCGCATCAATCGTCTCGCTCGGGGCGCGGGTTGAGCGCCAGAAGCGTGGCGTGGGCGCGCTCGAGAAAGGCGCGGCGTTCCTCGCCCGGGCCAACCGCGACCGGCGCGCCGAAAACGACTCGGCACAGCAGCGGAACCGGCAGGAACTGGCCCTTGGGCAGCACGCGCGACATGTTCTCGATCCAGCACGGGATCAGCTCGACCTGTGGCCGCGCCATCGATAGATTGTAGAGGCCGGAGCGGAAGGCCAGTAGCGGCTCCTCGGTCATGTTGCGGGTGCCCTCGGGAAACAGGATCAGCGAATGGCCCTGGTCGAGAACCGACAGCATGATCTCGATCGGGTTTTCCTCAGGCTTCGTCCATTGCCGGTTGATGAGCACGGACGACAGCATGTCCTGCGCGATGAAGCGGCGCAGCCGCGACTTTCCCCAGTATTCGCCGGCAGCCACCGCATGGGTGATCGCGCGCTCCTTTTCGCTGAGGCAGGCCGACAGCAAGATGAAGTCGCCATGGCTGGTGTGATTGGCGAAATAGATGCGCTGCCGGTCGGACGGCAGGCTGCCGTTCCAGATCGGACGCACCCCGGTCACCATCCAGGCCAGCGCCGAGAGGCCGACGGAGGTTACCGTCTGCAGCAAGGTGAAGGTCTTGAGCGAAAGCTTGTTCATCGCGGCGCCCAAAACCCCGCCGCCAGAAGCGCTGCGGCAAACAGGGCCAAGGCGGCGCGCTGCTTGAACAGCAAGCGGCTTGTGCCGGCCATGCGGTCGTCGAGCGAGCGTGTCGTGGACGGGGAGGGTTTTAGCCGCATGCGCGCCAATATGTCATCCACCGCGGCACCGCCGGAAGCCTCGTCCTTGTGGCTGGCCATCAGCCGGAACAGCAGCGCATCGAACACCAGCAACGCCGACAACACGAGCACGACAACCGCGATCGCGGCTGAGACCGACAATGGGATGGCCGCGCG
>NZ_RZQG01001024.1:0-1993 GCF_003998635.1 Mesorhizobium sp. M7D.F.Ca.US.004.03.1.1 | reverse complement strand
TCGTCGGCCTGATCGCCGCCATCGTCTTTGCCACGGCGGAACGGTTTGGCCTTGCCATGGGGCCGGCGATGGGGGCCGCCCAGATCGCGGCGGCAAGGCTGCGGCCGCGAAAATCGAAGACGGGCAGCGGCAGACGGGTGAAGAAGACCAGGCAGAGCGCGATGTCGTCGACGATCTGCCGCGGTGAAAGGGCCAGGTTCTTGAACTTCATGCTCTAGCCCCTCGCAATCGCGTGGAAGAAGGTGCCGCTGACATGGCCGCGCCGATAGCCCGAGGCGCCGATCGGATTGCCCTGTCCGTCGGCGAGGTCGGCCAGCGGCTCGTCATTGCCGGTAGAGGTCATCTGCGCATAGTGGAATTCGTGGCCACGGATCAGCGCGCCAGCTGAGCCCAGCGGGCAATCGGCGCGCAACCGCGCCTCGCGATAGCCGAGGTTCATCTTGCGTTTGGCGAAGCTGGTGGAATGGCCGAGCAGGCCGAGCATCGCATGCGTTTCGCCTGACGCATCCTCCAGAGCTTCGCCCAGCACCATGAAACCACCGCACTCGCCATGGATGGGCTTCTTCGCCGCAAATCTTGCCATTCCGGCTTTGAAAGTCTCCGCTGCAGCGAGCCGGCCGGCGTGAAGCTCGGGATAGCCGCCGGGCACCCAGCAGACATCGCAATCCGCGTCGGGTGCCTCGTCGGCGAGCGGCGAGAACGGGACGATTTCGGCACCGGCTTTGCGCCAGTAGGCGGCGACATGCGGGTAGAGGAAGGTGAAGGCGGCATCCTCGGCCAGCGCGATGCGCTGACCGGGCGGCGCTAGCGCGTCAGCAAAGCCGCCAGACGCCGGGGTGAGGGGCGTCGCCAGGGCCATGATCGCATCGAGGTCGAGCGACCTTTCCGCCATGTCGGCCAGCCGGTCGAGATGCGCCATCAGGTCGTCATATTCGCCGGCCTGAACGAGGCCGAGATGGCGCTCCGGCAAATTGAGCGTGGGATCGCGCAGGATGGCGCCGACGACCGGCAGGCCGATCGCCTCGATGGCCTCGCTGCACAGCTTGCGGTGCCGCTCACTGCCCAGCCGATTGAGCACGACACCGGCCATGCGCACATCAGGATCGTAGGTGGCAAAACCCTTGGCGACGGCGGCTGCGGTGGTCGACTGGCCGGAGACGTCGAGAACCAGCAGCACCGGCAAGCCATAGAGCCGCGCCAGGTCGGCCGCCGAACCGGTGCGGCCTGGCGAGGCCGGAATGCCGTCGAACAGGCCCATGGCGCTTTCGAGGATGACGAAATCGGTGTCACCGGCGGCTTGCGCTGCCAGCGCGTTGAGGAGGGATGGCGGCATCGCCCAGCTGTCGAGGTTGACGCCGGACAGGCCCGTGGCGGCGGTGTGGAAGCCGGGGTCGATATAGTCGGGGCCGGATTTGGCGCCGCGCACTTTCAGCCCGCGCCGGGTCAGCGCGCGCAGGATGCCGATGGTGACGCTGGTCTTGCCGGAGCCGGAGCGCGGCGCGCCGATGATGATGGCCCGGGCCGTCATGCTTCCCCCGCCAGCGCTGCGCGCATGGCAACGATGCCGCCGACGACGATCAGCGCCGGCGAGGCAAGACCGGCGGTGGCCGCTTCCTCGGCAATGGTGGCGAGCGTGGCGACGACGGTTCGTTCCTGCGGCGTCGTCGCAGCGACGATCACTGCCGCCGGTGTTGACGGCGCCAACCCGCCGTCGAGCAGTGCCGCGGCGATCAAGGGCAGATTGGCCATGCCCATATAGACGACGACAGGCTGGCCGGTACGGGCGATTGTTGCCCAGTCGAGATCGTCATCGGTGCCGGCGGCATGGCCGGTGGCCAGGATCACCGCCTTGTTGATGCCGCGCATGGTGGCCGGAATGCCGGTGGCGGCCAGCGCGCTGAGGCCCGAGGTCAGGCCGGGCAGCACGCGGAACGGGATACCTTCCCGCGCGAGCGCCAGAGCTTCTTCGCCGCCACGGCCGAAAATATAGGGG
>NZ_RZQG01001023.1:0-2003 GCF_003998635.1 Mesorhizobium sp. M7D.F.Ca.US.004.03.1.1 | reverse complement strand
AGCAGAGCCAGGTCGTGCTCGGTCTTCAGGTCGAGAACCGCGCTTTCCTTGCCGCGGTTGAGCCAGACGAAGTAAGCCGACATGCCTTCAACAGCGGAATCGTAGTGACGCGCGGTTTCGCCTTCCGGGCGCTCGATCTTCACGACGCGTGCGCCGGCATCGGCGAGGCGGACCGTGCAGAGCGGAGCGGCGACGGCCTGCTCGATGGAAACGACAAACAGGCCCTCCAGCGGGCGGGCGTCGTCAGACATTGCGCTGCACCCCGGAGCGGGCGAGCACACCAGGCTTCAGCCGCTCGTTCTTGCCGTAATCCTCGGCGGCGTGGAAGAACAGATGCGGCGTGCCGTCAATGTCCTCGAGCCGCTTGCGGTAGGCTTCCAGATAGGCCTTGCGGCCATCGTCGCCGACACGGCCCGGCATATAGGCGACGAAGGGCGGCAGCACGTCGAAACCGGAATAGCGCAGCAGACCATTGTGGATCGGCCACAGCACCGTGAGGATGTCGCCATCGATGCCGTCGGGCGCGTAGGTGTCGGCCGATGTGCCCGTGGTGGCGGCCACCATGGCGAGCTTTCCCCTGAACATGCCGGTGTCGTATTTGCGGCCCGGCAGATAGGCGAAACCGCGCGCGAAGACACGATCGGCCCAGCCCTTGAGCATTGCGGGCATTCCGAACCACCAGACCGGGAACTGGAACAGCACGAAGTCCGCCCGCTTCAGTTTCTCGATCTCGGCGCTGATGTCGGCCGACAGTGCGTCGGCCTCGTAGGCTACGGTCTGCTCGCGCGGCAGGCTGAAGAAGTCCGCATCGTTGCGCTCGCCTGATATGTCGCCCGGCCCTGCGACAGGATTGAAGCCCTTCGCATAGAGGTCGCTGACGACCACATCGTGGCCTGCGCGGGTCAAGGTTTCCACAGCCAGATCCTTCATGGCGCCGTTGAAGGATTTTGCTTCCGGGTGTGCATAGACAATGAGGACGTTCACGGACGACTCCTAGTAGGAACGCGGTAGTCCAAGCACGTGCTCGGAAAGGTATGACAGGATGAGGTTGGTCGAGATCGGCGCGACCTGATAGAGACGCGTCTCGCGGAACTTGCGCTCCACATCGTACTCTTCCGCGAAACCGAACCCGCCATGCGTCTGGATGCAGACATTGGCGGCCTCGTTCGAAGCGTCGGCTGCCAGCATCTTGGCCATGTTGGCTTCAGCGCCGGGGTTCTTGCTGGCCTCGTAGAGGTTCAGCGCCTCGCGCACCATCAACTCGGCCGCGCGCATGTTGGCGTAGGCTCTTGCGATCGGAAACTGGATGCCCTGGTTCTGGCCGATCGCCCGGCCAAACACATGCCTTTCCTTGGCGTAGGTGCCTGCCTTTTCGATGAACCATTTCGCATCGCCGACGCATTCGGCTGCAATCAGGATGCGCTCGGCATTCATGCCCGAGAGGATGTAGCGGAATCCCTTTCCCTCTTCGCCGATCAGGTTTTCGGCCGGCACGCGCAGATCGTCGAAGAAGACTTCGGTGGTGGCATGGTTCATCATGGTGCGGATCGGCCGGATGGTGAGGCCGTTGCCAACGGCTTCGCGCATGTCGACGATGAGGACGGAGAGGCCGTCGGTCTTCTTCATGCCGTCCTTGAGCGGCGTGGTCCGCGCCAGCAGCAGCATCAGATCCGAATGCTCGGCGCGGCTGGTCCAGATCTTCTGGCCCTTGACCACGAAATGATCGCCATCAAGGCGAGCCGTGGTCTTGAGCGCGCCGGTATCCGTGCCGCTGGTCGGTTCCGTGACGCCGAAGGCCTGCAGGCGCAATTCTCCTGCGGCGATCTTCGGCAGGTATCGCTGCTTCTGGGCTTCCGAGCCGTGGCGAACAAGCGTGCCCATCGTGTACATTTGGGCATGGCAGGCGCCGCCATTGCAGCCGGCGCGCTGGATCTCCTCCAGCACGGCAGCGGCGGCCGAAAGCGGCAGGCCCGCGCCACCATACGCCTCGGGGATCAGGATCG
>NZ_RZQG01001022.1:0-2004 GCF_003998635.1 Mesorhizobium sp. M7D.F.Ca.US.004.03.1.1 | reverse complement strand
GTGTTCGACCCGCGCGTCGCGCGCGGCATCGCCGGCCATCTTGCCGGCGCCATCAACGGCGCCTCGGTGGCGCGCAAGACGTCGTTCCTGCGCAACATGATGGGCAAGCAGGTGGCCGCGTCCGCCATCACCGTCACCGACGAGCCGCTCCGGCGGCGTGGCCAGGCCTCGCGTCCGTTCGACGGCGAAGGCGTTGAGGGCGAAAAGCTGTTCATGGTCGAGAAGGGCGTGCTCAACCACTGGTTCCTGTCGACATCGGCCGCGCGCGAGCTTGGTCTGACCACCAATGGGCGCGGCGCGCGCGGTGGCTCTTCCGTGACGCCATCCTCCACCAATCTCGCCATAGAGCCTGGCGAGCGGTCGCCGGAAGAGCTGATCAAATCGCTCAAGACCGGCTTTTACGTCACCGAGGTGTTCGGCCAGGGTGTCGACATGGTCACCGGCGAATACAGCCGTGGCGCGTCCGGCTTCTGGATCGAGAATGGCGAACTGGCCTATCCGGTCGCCGAGGTCACAATCGCCTCGAACCTGAAGACCATGTTCCTCAACATGGTGCCTGCGAGCGATCTCGACCGCAATTTCGGCACCGCGGCACCGACGCTCCTGATCGAAGGCATGACCCTTGCCGGAGCATGACCTGACCACTGCCGGGGCCACTGAAGACTTGCCGCTGCTGCGCGATGCCGCCCGCGAGGCGGGGGTCATCGCCATGCGCTATTTCGGCAGCAAGCCGCAAGTCTGGATGAAGGGTGGCACATCGCCGGTCAGCGAGGCGGACCATGCCGCCGACGCCTATCTGCGCGAAACGCTGCTGGCAGCGCGACCGGACTATGGCTGGCTTTCGGAAGAAACAGTCGACGATCCGGTTCGGCTTTCGGCACGCCGCACCTTCGTCGTCGACCCGATCGACGGCACGCGCGGTTTCCTGGAAGGCCAGCGCACCTGGTGCGTCAGCGTTGCCGTTGTCGAGCGAGGCCGCACCCTGGCCGGCGTGCTGGAATGCCCGGCGATGGAGGAGACCTATTGGGCGCTGCCCGGCCAGGGCGCCTTCCGCAACGGCAAGCGCATTGCAGTGCGCGAGCTGGCGGATACGGCTGAGATTTCCGGGCTGAAGCAGTTGACCGACCTGATGCCGGCCGAATGGCGGGCGCGGCTGAAGCGGGCGCCCTACAGCCCCTCGCTCGCCTATCGGTTGGCCATGATTGCCAATGGCGCGCTGGATGGCACTTTCGTCAAACCGAACGCGCATGACTGGGACATTGCGGCGGCCGATCTCATCCTGCGCGAGGCCGGCGGCCAGTTGCTCGACCAGCGTGGCCGCGCTCCGCTCTATGCCGGCGAGGTGACCCGCCACGGCGCGCTTGCCGCCGGCAGCGGTGAATTGCTGGCCGTGCTCGCCGGCGTCATCGCCGGGCTGGATGCGTGAAAGCGTTTTCCTAAGCGAGGTGAATTCATCTCGCTCTAAAGGTTCCAAAGTCGGCGGCTTTGGTCTAGACCTGTCACAAACTCACGATATGTGAAGGACCGACATGGCCGCGGAAGACGGAAAGAAACAGCTTTTGCATCTGGTGTTCGGTGGCGAACTGAAGAAGCTTGGCGGCACCGATTTCCGCGATCTCGACGGGCTCGACATCGTCGGCATCTATCCGGACTATCAATCCGCGCACACGGCCTGGAAAGCCAAGGCGCAAGCCAGCGTGGACAACGCCCACATGCGTTATTTCGTCGTTCATCTGCATCGCCTGCTCGACCCCGACAACAAGGCTGCCGGTTGACTTCGATGGAGCATGATCTGGCGAAAGGGCCAGCGAACGAGGCCGCGCCCACGGGCAGGGGACGCAGCCGCACGACCAAGGCCTTCTGGCGCAAGATTCGCCAACCGCTGGCGCAGTCGCGATTCGTCAAGAACGCCATCGCCAGCCTGTTCGCCCAGTTCGTCCGGTTCGTGCGCCTCACCAATCGCCTCGTCGAAGGATCGGCGCGGTTTTCGGGCGGGGCCTATAC
>NZ_RZQG01001021.1:0-2005 GCF_003998635.1 Mesorhizobium sp. M7D.F.Ca.US.004.03.1.1 | reverse complement strand
TGTCAATCGACGGCAATCAGCGCGGCGGCCACGGCGCGCTCTTCCGCCAGAAGGACGTTGTAGGTCCGCACCGCGGCACCGGTCGACATCGGGTCGGACGCAATGCCTGCCGCCTTCAGCGCGGCCCGCAGCGCGGCGGGCAATGGCCTGAGATCCCTACCCATGCCTACCAGCAGGATCTCGACTTTGTCGGCTTCGGCCAGCAACCTGTCGAAGTCCGCCACCGTCAGCGCCAGGGGATCCGCCGGCTCCCAGCCATGGATGCCGGATGGCAGACAGAACAGCGAGCCGCGATGCGACATGTCGGCAAAGCGGAACCCACCATTGCCGTAGGTTTCGATCGGCGCGCGGCCTGGAAAATGCGCCTCGCGGATGACGATGCCTTTGCTGGTCACCGTTTTGTCACCCCTTCGGGGCGGCGCGTCAGGTCGCGACCGCCTTGCCGCCACCGACCGGCTTCTCCTCGTCGGCCGTAGTCTGCGGCCGCAGCTTGAACAGGATCAGCAGCGGTGCGGCGATGAAGATCGACGAATAGGTGCCGAAGACGACGCCGAACAGCATGGCCATGGTGAACGAGCGGATCACCTCGCCGCCGAACAGCACCAGCGCCAGCAGCGCCAGGATCGTCGTCACCGAGGTCAGCGTCGTTCTCGACAACGTCTCGTTGATGGCGTTGTTCAAGAGTTGCGGCAGCGGCATGCGTTTGTATTTTCGCAGATCCTCGCGAACGCGGTCATAGACCACGATCGTGTCATTCAGCGAATAGCCGATAATGGTCAGGATCGCCGCCAGCGATGACTGGTTGAACTCCAGTCCGCTGATGACGAAGAAGCCAAGCGTCATGACCACATCGTGCACCGTCGCCACGATGGCGCCGACAGCGAACTGCCATTCGAAGCGGAACCAGACATAGATCAGGATGCCAAGCAGCGCGATCAGCATGGCGATCGTGCCTTGCTTCGCGAGTTCGCCTGAAACCGTCGGTCCAACCACTTCGACGCGGCGGAAGTCATAACTGTCCTGCAACTCGCCGCGCACCTTGTCGATGACGGTCTGCTCGGCATTCTCGCCACCATCCTGCGTCCCGACGCGGATCAACACGTCGTTCGGCGTACCGAACTGTTGGACCTGGACTTCACCGATGTTGAGTTCGGTCAGCCGCGCGCGAAGGTCGGCGAGATCGGCATTGCCGCTCTTGGCCTGCACCTCGATCAGCGAACCACCCTTGAAATCGATGCCGTAATTGATGCCGACGGTCATGAAAAGTACCACCGACAGGATCGAAAGTGCACTCGAGAGCGTGAACGTCCAGCGACGGATGCCCATGAAGGGGATCTTGGTGCCGGGCGGAACGAAGGTTACCGGGGCACGCGGCAACTCCTTTGGACGTGCCCGGCGCAACCAGATCGAGACCAGCAGTCGGGTGAAGGTGAAGGCGGTGAAGACGGTTGTCAGGATGCCGATCGCATAAGTGATGGCAAAGCCCTTCACCGGCCCGGTACCGAGATAGAACAGCACCACGGTGGCGATCAGCGAGGTTATGTTGGAATCGACGATGGTCGCCAGCGCCTTGGTGAAACCGGTATCGATCGCCTGGATCACGGAGCGGCCCGCGCGTCGCTCCTCGCGGATGCGCTCGTAGATCAGAACGTTGGAATCGACTGCCATGCCGATGGTCAGCACGATACCGGCGATGCCCGGCAAGGTCAGCGTCGCACCAAGCAGCGAGAGCACGCCGACGATCATCGCCACGTGCACCGCCAGCGCGATATTGGCGAGGAAACCGAGGAAGCCATAGGCGACGAACATGAAGGCGACGACGAGGATAGAACCGATGATGCCGGCCACCTTGCCAGCATGGATCGAATCCTGGCCGAGGCCGGGACCCACTGTGCGTTCTTCGATCACCGTCAGCGTCGCGGGCAAGGCGCCGGCGCGCAACAGCACCGCGAGGTCGTTGGCGCTCTGGGCGGTGAAATTGCCGGAGATCTGGCCGGTGCCGCCG
>NZ_RZQG01001020.1:0-2009 GCF_003998635.1 Mesorhizobium sp. M7D.F.Ca.US.004.03.1.1 | reverse complement strand
TCATTGACCAATGGCACGATCTCGTCGCCGCCGGCAACCGCCAGCGCACCGCCCGGACAAAAGTCGTTCTGCAGGTCGATGACAACAAGCGCTTCGTCGGCCATGCGGCTTCCTTCTCTCTGTCTCGATGCCGCTGCCGCGACCGGAGGCAGAAACTTGACCAGATGGCCGGCCGCGTCAACCTCTGGCGACATAACAAATGCGTGCCGGCCGAGCCGACGCAAACTCCGGCTTTGACAATTCCTGCCGTCTTGATATCATTTGCATACGAATGAATTTTCCGGCGCCGATGCCGGCAGAGTCTTTCGAAACACCGGTTTCTGGAAGACCTCTTTTCTGGAAGGCAAAGCGTGATCCGTTACGCGAAACCCACCTCGGTCGACGAAGCGCTCGCTTTGCTTGGCGAGGGCGCCTGGCGCATCCTTGCCGGCGGCACCGACTTCTATCCGGCACAGGGCAGCAAACCCTTCCGCGACAATGTTCTCGATATCAACGGTCTGGCTTCGCTGCGCGGCATTGCCGAAACGGACGACCACTTCGTCATCGGCGCGCGCACGACCTGGACCGACATTATCCGCCATCGCTTGCCGCCGGCCTTCGACGCGCTGAAACAGGCGGCGCGAGAGGTCGGCTCGGCGCAGATCCAGAACGTCGCCTCGGTCGCCGGCAATCTCTGCAACGCGTCGCCTGCCGCCGACGGCGTGCCGGGCCTGCTCGTCCTCGATGCCGAGGTCGAGCTGCGCTCCGTGGCAGCCACGCGGCATCTGCGGCTGCAGGACTTCATTCTTGGCAACCGCCGCACGGCGCTGCTGCCCGGTGAGATGGTGACGGCCATCCGCGTGCCGAAGCCCAGCGGCACGTCGGCTTTCGTCAAGCTCGGCGCCCGGCGCTACCTCGTCATTTCCATCGCCATGGTGGCGGCGCGTCTGGTCGTCGACAACAGCACTGTCGCCGAAGCGGCGGTCGCCGCCGGCTCCTGTTCGGTGGTGGCCAAGCGGCTGGCCGGTGTCGAAGCCGCGCTGCGCGGACTGCCGGTGGACGGCGGACTTGCCGACGCGATCCTGGCCGCGCCGATGAGCGAACTGTCACCCATCGCCGACGTACGCGGCAGCGCCGAATACCGGCTCGATGCGGTGCGCGAGATTGTCGCCCGCGCCGTGCTTGCGGCTGTGGGGCGAACGACTGGCGACGAGGTGGCGGCGGCATGAGCCAAGTTCAGCCTGATATGCGTGAAGCCCTGCCCGGTCCGGGCGCCGTTCGGCCTGCTCTCGGCCCAGAACGAGCCGACATCGCCTTCGAGGTCAATGGCGCCGCCATCTCCGTCAACGTACCGCCGCTGCGCCGACTGTCCTTGGTGCTACGCGATGAATTGCTGCTGACCGGCTCCAAGGTCGGCTGCGATGCCGGTGATTGCGGCGCTTGCACGGTGCTGGTCGACGGCGATCCCGTCTGCGCTTGCCTGATGCCGGCTGCATCCGTCGCCGGGGCGTCGGTGACGACGGTCGAAGGCCTCGCCAATGGCCGGCTGTCGGCGCTGCAGGCCTCGTTCCTTGCCCATGGCGCGGCGCAGTGCGGCATCTGCACGCCGGCGCTGCTGGTCGCGGCAACCGCATTGCTGGACAAGCAGCCCCGCCCTACCGAGGCGGAGGTGCAGGATGCGCTGGGCGGTATTCTCTGCCGCTGCACCGGCTACCGGAAGATCATCGCGGCGGTGATGGATGCCTCCCTGCAGGCAGCAAGCCTCGATTTCCGCTTGCCTCAATCCGGCCATGCGATCGGTTCCTCGCCCATCAGGCTCGACGGCGTGCCGAAGGTCACCGGGGCTGAGAAATTCGGCGGCGTTTCCTCCCCCGCCGATGCGCTGGCCGTGCTGGTGGTCCGCTCGCCGCATTATCACGCCAGCTTCGCCTTCGGCGATCTCGACGGCTGGGCGAAGGCGCATCCCGGCATCGCCGGTGTCTTCACAGCCGCCGACATTCCGGGGAAGAACTGTTTCGGCGCTATCGGCC
>NZ_RZQG01000101.1:0-11318 GCF_003998635.1 Mesorhizobium sp. M7D.F.Ca.US.004.03.1.1 | reverse complement strand
CTCCAATCTCGACGCCAAGCTGCGCGTGCAGATGCGCACCGAGATCAAGGAACTGCACCAGCGGTTGAAGACCACCACCATCTACGTCACCCACGACCAGATCGAGGCCATGACCATGGCCGACAAGATCGTCGTCATGCGTGACGGCCGTATCGAGCAGGTCGGCGCGCCGCTGGAACTGTTCGACCGACCGGCCAATCTGTTTGTCGCCGGCTTCATCGGCTCGCCTTCGATGAACCTGCTCAAGGGCGTCATGCGCAAGGGCGCCAAGCCCGGTGTCGACATCGCGGGCACGCTGTTCCCGATTGCACCAGGCAATGCCGCACAGGACGGCCAGGCCGTCGTCTATGGCGTGCGCCCGGAACATCTCGAGATCCATCCCGATGGCGTGCCGGCGAAGATTTCGGTGGTTGAGCCGACCGGCTCGGAAACGTTGGTGTTCCTGCGCTTCGGCGACGGCGAGATGGTGGCGCTGTTTCGCGAGCGCCACGACTTCAAGCCCGGCGACACGCTGACCCTGAAGCCGCGGCTCGACCAGATCCATCTTTTCGACGCCGAGACCGGCAAGCGTCTCTGATCTCAACCGGACTTCACGAGGACTATCATGCTCAAAGGCATCAACCCGCTGCTCAATGCCGACGTGCTGCAGGCATTGCGGGCAATGGGCCATGGCGATGATTTGATCATCGCCGACACCAATTTTCCGTCCGATTCGGTGGCGCGCCAGACCGCGCTCGGCCGCCTGCTGCGCATCGATGCCTCGGCTGCCGAGGTGGCCAAGGCGGTGCTGTCGCTCTACCCGCTGGACACGTTCGTCGATGACTCCGCCGCGCGCATGGAGATCGTCGGCAAGCCGGACGAGATTCCGGCTGTGCAGAAGGAAGTGCAGAAGGAAGTCGACAAGGCCGAGGGCAAGTCCTGGCCGATGATAGCTGTCGAGCGCTATGCCTTCTACGAGCGCGCCAAACAGGCCTATTGCGTCATCCAGACCGGCGAACGCCGCTTCTACGGCTGCTTCGCCTTCCGCAAGGGCGTCGTGCCGCCGGATGCGGAGTAGCGGCATGGCTTCGGGCAAGCCTGTCGTCATCCTGGGTGTGTTCGTCGCCGACACCGCCTACAGGGCGCAGCGGCAACCGCGCATGGGCGAAACCATCCTCGGCACATCCTTCACGCTCGGTCCGGGCGGCAAAGGCTCGAACCAGGCGGTGGCCGTCGGCAAGCTCGGCGCCGACGTCACCTTCCTCACCCGCCTCGGCGTCGACCCCTTCGCCGACATGGCCAGGCAGACCTGGGCGCAGGCGGGCGTCAAGAATGCCGTCATCGACACGCCGGAAAGCTACACCGGTGCGGCCTACATCTTCGTCGAGGAGACCACCGGCAACAACGCCATCATCGTCAGCCCCGGTGCCGCCATGCTGATCTCGCCTGCCGATATCGAAGCCAATGCCGCGCTGATCAGCGGTGCCGGCGTTTTCGTCACGCAGCTCGAACAGCCGATCGAAGCCGCTATGCGGGCGCTGGAGATCGCGCGTGGGGCAGGGGTGACGACGATCCTCAACCCGGCCCCGGCGGCAAAGCTTCCCGACCGCATCTATACGCTGTGCGACTACCTCACGCCCAACGAGACGGAGACGGAGGAATTGACCGGGATGAAGGTCTCCTCGGTCGACGAGGCGCGCCTTGCCGCGGACAGTCTGCTGAAAAAGGGCGTCGGCACGGTCATCGTCACGCTGGGTGACAAGGGCGCGCTTTTGCACTCGAAGGAGCGCTCCGACCATGTACCTGCCGTCAGTGCGGGCGCCGTGGTCGAAACCACAGGGGCGGGCGATGCCTTCAATGGTGGTCTTGCCGCCGCGTTGTCGCGGGGCGTGGAGCCGTTGCAAGCCGTGCGCTTTGCTTGTGCCGTCGCCGGCATTTCGGTGACGCGACCAGGGACCGCGCCGTCGATGCCGACGCTGCAGGAGGTCGAGGCGCTGCTGGCGAGGGGGTGAGGTTAGGGCAGCGCATGGCAAAATTGTCAAAGAGCGCTTGGTGAGGTCGCGCACCGCCGGCTGGACCAAATTCGGTACGTGCTGGGTCGCGTTTGGCGCCACGAGAGGCGCGCGGTACCTTCCAGCACCGTCGACAAGGATCTTGAAACCCGAGTTGCAAAGCTGAAGGCCGAAGGTTGCGGCATCATTCGCCCTGAGAAGCTCTCAGGGGCCAGCCGAGCGGATATATTCAAGTTGGCGTGGGCATCCCCTGGCGATATTGACGGCGTGCCGACGGATTATGCGGCCCGCAACATCTACCGTTCCGTGAAAGCGCGAGCGAAGGAATCGAGCATCGGCCGTGCGAGATACTCGAAGAAAGTCCGGTCGTCGGTGCTGATGAACGCCTCGACCGGCATTCCAGGGTAAAGCTGCTCCGCTATCACGCCGGGCGGTAGGTCGGGGGCAATCTTCAGCTTGGCGCGGAAATAGGGTTCGTGCGTAGCCTCGTCGATAAGCCGGTCCGCGGAAACCTGTGTCACCGTGGCTGAAATCTCAGGGGTGAGCCGCATGTTCAACGCGGACAATCGCAGTTTTGCCGGCTGGCCCACACGAACCTGATCGATGTCCTTCGTCCGCAGCCGTGCATCGACGATCAGGCCCGATGCCGTGGGCAGGATCTCCATGATCTTCTGTCCGGGGGCAATCACGCTTCCCTTGGAATTATAGGTCGACGACACCACGATGCCCGCGGCCGGCGCCTTGATCGTTGTTCGCCTCAGCACCGCCTCGGCTGCCCGTATCTGTTCCTCTATGTCGGCCAGGTTGGTACGGACGTCGTCCAGCTTGGTCAGCGCTTCCTCCACGCGTTGCGTGGTCGCACGCTCGGTCTGCGCCTGCGCTTCGACGATCTGGGTGGCGGTCGCCGCAAGATCCGCCTCCAGCGCGCCGGTCTGCCCGACGAGATCGGCCTCGCTGCGCAAAAGCTGCGAATATTCGCTGCGATTGGTGAGGCCCTTGTCCAACAGGCTGGTCTTGATACCGAGCTCTTTCTTCACGATTTCGGCCTGTTGCTGGATGGCGAGTTTCTGGGCCTGCAATCCCACGACCGACTGGCGATGCATGGCAACCCGTTGCGTGAGGATCGATTGTTCCGATCGAAACCGAGCGAGCCTGGCGCTGAATTCCTTCTGCTGTTCTCGAACCAGAGTCTCGAAATCGTGCTGGAACGGTGCTGGCGCGGTCCCTGTGATTGGCGCGAGCCGGTCCAATCCGTCGCGTTCCGCCTCCAGGCGCGAGGCGCTCGCCTTGAGCGCGATCGACTGTCTCGTCAGCCGGTTGAACTCGACCTGCGCGGCTGTTCGATCGAGCAGGATCAGATCCTGGGCCTGTTGCACGCGATCACCTTCATGGACCAGCAACTCCTGGATGATGCCGCCTTCGGGATGCTGAATGAGAATGTTTCCGCCCGCCGCCGAGATCGTGCCTTGCGTGATCACCGCGCCGGCCAAGGGCGCGCTGACGGCCCAATAGCCGAAGCAGCCCGCCAATAGTGCTATTGCGGCGTAGCCAGTGAAGGCCACCCGCCGGAGGTCGGTGCGTGGTCGGCCTTCCCAGGCCAAGCTCTGCGCCGCCATCCTCACGATCCAAAGCAGACGTTATGCGAGGTGCCGCGGATCGTCGTGGCGAACGACCCTGTCACCACCGTGTTGCGCTGTGGGGGAAGGCCCTTGCCGGCGGTCGACTGCCGCAACACGTCGCCGCTTGGACCGAAGGCTTCGACCACTCCACCGCGCAGAAGCATCACGCGGTCGCAGGCCGCGGCGATCGAAGGGCGGTGCGTTATCACGATTGCCGTAACGCCCGCCGCTTTGGCGGCGGAAAGCACCGCTTCGAGCGCCGCTTCGCCGCTGCCGTCGAGATGGGTACTGGGCTCGTCCATGACGAGAATGCGCGGATTGCCGTAGAAGGCGCGCGCCAGCCCGATCCGCTGGCGCTCGCCACCCGACAGCGTCGTGCTGGATAGACCGATGGCGGCCTGGTAGCCGTCGCGCTGCGACAGGATCAGCTCGTGCGCCTCGGCGCGCCTGGCGGCTTCGACGATCGCGGGGTCATCGGCATCGGGGTCGAAGCGGGCAACATTCTGCGCGATCGATCCGGGAAAAAGCTCCACTTCTTGCGCGAGGTAGCCGATGTGCTTTCCGAGCTGGTTTTCGTCCCAGGTCCTGAGGTCGGCACCGTCGATCCTGACCGAGCCACCGGTCGGCTGGAGCGCGCCGACAAGCAATTTCGCCAGCGTGGATTTGCCGGCGCCGCTCGGGCCGATGATTGCCACCGCCTCGCCGGCGCCGATCACAAAATTCAGCCGCTTGAGGATGGGTTCCGTGCCGAAGGAGGCATTCGGCGCGATGAAGAAAAGGTCCTGCGCGGTGATCGCGCCGGAGGGGTCCGGCAATGTCAGCTTCCGCGCTTCCGCCGGACGTGCCGCAAGCGCGGTCTCCAGCCGCTTCCACGAACGCCTGGCGTCGACGATCTGCCGCCAGGATCCGATCAGCTGGTCGAGTGGCTGCAGCGCGCGCGACGACACCAGCGAGGACGCGAAGATCATGCCGGCTGTCATCTGCCCCTGCAGCACCAGCCATGCGCCGGCGCCCAGTATTGCCAGCTGCAGCATCATGCGCAGCGCCCGCGACGCCGCGCTGAAGATCGCGTTGGCGCTCGATGAACGGTCATGCAGGGTGAGCGCTTCCGCGACGTGCCTGCCCCACACCTCGGCGGCGGCCCGCACCATGCCCATGGCGCGCAGCGTTTCGGCATTGCGGGCAAAGGCCTGCTCCGCCTGGCTCGCGGCGGCCGAGCGTTCCGCCGACAGGGCATCGTTCCTGCCAATGGCAAGCTGATTGGCCACGACCAGAAGAAACAAAAGCACCGCGCCGGCGAGCGTCAGCCAGAACAGAACAGGATGGATGAGATAGAGCAGGGCGAGAAAGACAGGAGCAAAGGGCAGGTCGAACAGCACCGCCACGCCGCGCGACCTGATGAAGGCGCAGACCGAGGCCAGGTCGCGCAGCGGCGACAGGCCGCCGCCGGCATATTTGGCGCCAAGCGAGACGGCGAATGTCGTCGCCCCCAGTTTCTGATCGACCGTAGCGGCGACGCGCTGCGTGTAAATGGCGCGGACTGCGTCCAGCAAGCCGAGGAAGGCGAGCGCGACAACCGCCATGGCCGACAAATAAAGCAGCGTCTCGATGCTGGAGGATGGCAGCACGCGATCATACACCTGCAGCAGATAGAGCGGGATCACCAAAAGCAGGATGTTGATCAGCAGCGAGAAGACGCCGATATCGGCAATGGCGCGCATGAACACCGACCGCAGGCCCTGCTGCCTCGTCGCATCCCTCAATGGCACATGATCCCGCAACATCGCACTGGTCGCCTAGACCGTGTGCTCGCCCGTTATGCTCAGATGGCTCTGCTGCACATCGTCCAGCGTGTAAGCGCGGATATAGTCGATCTTCATTTGTGCCGGCGTCGCCAGATGGTCGGGAGGCGCCCCGGCGAAACCGCCGACCGCGAGATCGACCAGCATATACATCGGGCTATGCATATCCGACGGCGTCGCGGCCTCGGCGACCTTGACGCCATCGTAGGTCCAGATCAGCTGATCCGGCGTCCACAGCACGCCGTAGGTGTGGAAGCCATCGGTGTTCGAAACATTCACCGAGGACGAAATCTTGGTGTGCTGTCCCGTCTCGTTGGTGTGCGCCGTCATCTGCAGCGTGTTCGGTTCCTGGCCGCGCATTTCGAGCACGTCCAGCTCCGGCGGCCACGAGCCGTCTTCCGGCAGCAGCCAGAAGGCTGGCCATGCTCCGGCCGTTTCGGGCAGGTCGGCGCGCATTTCGAAATAGCCATAGGTCTGCGAGAAGGTGTCGTGCGTCGTCAGGATCCCGGAAGTGTATTCGTAATTGTTGATGAGCGGCTTGATGTCGTCCGGGGCCTGCGCCGCGGTGATGGTGAGAACGCCGTTTGCCACGCTGAACGGGTGGACGGAACTCGTCGGGCCGTAATTGGCGTCGATGTACCATTGCAGCTCGCCGTTCTGGGTCAGCGTGCTGCCGTTCGGAGCGCCCCACCAGAAGTTGGAATCCCAGGTGCCGCTGTGGCCGTTCCAGAGATTCAGCGTGTTGAAGTAGTCGACGAAGGACACCGTCATGCCCGTTTTGTCGATCGGCAGTTCGAACTGGGCGGGCTGAAACTTGTCGATCGTGGTGTTGTTGAACACCAGAACCTCGCTGGAGCCGAGGTTGAGCTGCACATTCGCTCCCGCCTGGACCATGTTGGCCTGTACGGCCTCGAACGAGGTGAGGGCGTAGCCATTGAGACGCACGGTGTCCGTCGCGCCGAAATCGAAGATCAGGTCGCTTCCGTTGCCCTTCGAGACGATGAAGACGTCGGCACCGTCGCCGCCGATGAGGACATCATTGCCCTTGCCGCCATCCAGCGTCTGGCTGCCAGCGCCGCCCGTGATGATGTTGTCCAGCGCATTGCCGAACGCGTAGCGGCCATCGCCGGTGACGACGAGGTTTTCGAAATTAGCGGGCAGCTTGTAGCTCATCCAAGTGTCGATCGTGTCGACACCTGCCCCAGGATCCTCGACCGCCTTGTTGATCGTGGAATAGAGATGATAGTAGTCGTCGCCCGCGCCACCGTACATTGTGACATTGACACTGCTGTCTCCCCAGAAGGAGTCGTTGCCGGGCGTGCCGTGCAGTTCCGGTCCGGACCCGGTTGCCGAGAACCAATGGGTGGAAGCACCGGTGTAGGGAAGAGGGATGCCTTTGGCGTTCGTGATGGTGCTCATCAGAAATCCTTCCTCGTGGTGCCTGGCCTCTCAAATCATTCGATAAGAGTCCCGGCTACCGCTTCCCGAGCAACGTTGCAACGAACAATATCGTTCCAGGGAATCGTCACTCGACCCACCATAACATCGACCGTTCTGTAGACATACCCTGAATAAGTAGCAAAGAGTCAGCTCCGATGAAGATAGTAAGACATGATGACCAGAAAAAATTGATTAAAATTTTGTACATATGCCAAAATTAGCCAAAATTATAGGCATATTGTCTTGGACGATGCCGATTAATATTAGTTTTCGCTAACACTTTGAGACGCACGAGGACGGAGGGCTGCGGGCCCGATTTGGCCGAATTCCGCCGCATGCTGACGCGCGCCCGCGCTGGGCTGGGCTCCGACATGGCAGCGGGCGATGACGCCTGGCAGGACGTCTCGGTGCGCGCCTCGCTGCTGCCCGACGATATGCAGGGCGTGTTCATGATGATCGCGCGTGCGGCGAAGGAAGGTTGGCCATGCCCGAGCGACGCCGCAATCGCCCGCGCCTATGGCTCGCACTCACTGCGCCGCGCCCCGCGCCTCTTGACCTATATCGAGGAGCAGGGCCTCATCGTCTGCCAGCTCGATGGGACCTGAAGGCGCACCGTGACGCTGGTGGAACTCGCCTAGGCGACGGCGCCTGGTGATCCCAATGCCGGGGAGGTGGAGCAGGGGAGTTTGGCACCGTGAGGGGGTGCAATAAGAAAATGTCCTCAAGCCGTGGTTATTCCCAAACGGCAAAATGCAGCGCCCAAGTCTGCTTTGTGCCAGTAGCGGGCAGCCTGCGCACCGACTTCCAATGTCTTGTTTGGGGCCGGAAGAGGACCGTCCGGTTCTGGCATTGAAGGCAAGGGAGCAGACCTGCCGTCGAGCCTTTGTGGACATTCCGTTTCTGCCAAAGTCACCCGTCAAATTTGTTGCTGCTTTATTGTCGGCTGTAGGTTTTCGGATTGCTGACAGTGTTCGACACGGAGTCCAGACCAATTGCGCGTCGCATTTGCCAAGGAGGAAAGCGCCGGCCCGCGCTATCTCCGATCGGATCAACCTCGTCACCGAGGCGGGCCTCAAGATGCTGCAGGTTGAATTGGCTCGCGCTCAGCAGGCTCTCGAGGCCGTTAACGTGCTGGAAGATATCAACGAGAGGCGACGGCAGTCGGCGGTCCCGGTTCGAGATATGCGCTACTATGCCGAGCGCGTCCGTACGGCTCAGCTTATGTTGGTGCAGACGTCCAACGAAGTGATCGCCTTCGGTCACACCATTACCTTCGAGCGTGACGATGGCCGCACTCAGACCTTTCGCATCGTCGGTGAGGATGAGGCCAACCCGTCTCAGGCTTCCGTATCGCATGGTTCGCCGGTTGCCATCGCGCTGACTGGCAAAACCGTTGGCGACGTTGTCCAGCTGGGGCAGCGCGAACTCGAGATCCTGTCCATTTCTTAGTGGAAGATCGGTGTAGAACGCACGATCGAATTGCGGGCGTGTTCTGAGACCTCGTCACGGTCAACCGCCACGTTGGTACACCGTCAGGTGACGCCCAGTGAGCCGCGCTGCTTGACGTCAAAAACCCGGAACAGGCCGGGTCTTTCCACTCAATCGAGCGCCAAGCGTTAAAGCCGCCGGAAAGTTCTTGATCACGGCGCGCATCACCATCCCGCTGCCAGGCCCAAGCGCTATTCGGGCAATCAAGGCTGCGGCACGCACACGGGTCGAGAATTGCCGACGCCATTCCCTTTCGTAGCGACGTCCGGCCTCGTCGTGGCCCTCGTGACCTTTACCCAACGCGATCAGTTCTCTCGCAAGGAGCCAGCCGGATTGCAGCGCCATCGAAATCCCTTCCGCGATTACAGGGTGTGACTCACCTGCGATGTTGCCGACGCGGAAGATGCCCTGATCATAGCCAGCTCGAATACCGGGATGGATCGGTCCCGCGGCGAGCCATGGGCCATCCAATTCGGCACCGGCCAGCACAGTTTCCACGCCTCGGCACGAGGCCACGACGTGGCGCCATACCGCATCCGCCGCCGCAATGTTTCCATAGCGCCGGCGCAGGCCGGATAGAACATCTCGGCGGATGCAGCAGGAAATTGAAGCCCGGCCATGGTCTGCCGTTACCATTCCCCCATAGCCGCCCGGGAATACCAGCAGCGGCATCAGGTCGGGCGCCAGCGCGGCGCCGGTAAAATGCGCTTTGAAACCGAAAAGGTCAGAAGGTTGGCTCGCTCTTTCAAACTGGCTTGGGAGTTTCCCGATTTCCCAGGATCCGTGCGCGGCAATAATTACAGGTGCGCTAACAACCTTTTGTTGCTGGCCCGCCTCCACGGTCACAAACTGCAAATCATCGTGCCGACGAATAGCGACAGCCTTGCAAGGCTGGAGAATTTCGACACCCGCGCGTTCGGCGGCCTGTAACAACATGTAATCCAAACGATCGCGGCCGAGAGCGCGGCCGAGACCCGTCTTGGCGCTCGGCATTCGCGCCTCGGCTGAAACATCGCCAGAAAAGAACCCGACGCGACGTATTTCGGGGCCGGCTTCCGCGCGCCAAGTTTCGCCGACGCCCAACTGGTCGAGCAAGGCAAGGCTGGTGCCCGACATGAATTCGCCGCAGACCTTTCGGCGAGGAAACGCGACCTTCTCCACCATCGCCACCGACCAACCATGCTGGGCCAGCGCAATGGCGGTAGAACTGCCGGCAGGGCCGGCACCGATGACAATTGCGTCGTGCATCATTTGGTGCCGGGCATACTGGCACCTACAAAACCTTGAGTGAATAGGCCTTTGCGGGCCTCCATCACGGGCATTCCACCTGACAGCTGCCACAATTGTGAAAGTTCCGTGCCGCGAAAACCGGAGCGGACACTTTGCGTCGCGTCGTTCAGTGTAACCGCGCAGGCGCCGATCAGTCGCAGGAGCCGCGTAGCGGCAAGTGGCCCCTTGGCCCTGAGCGGCTCCGTCGCGACGAGCATCGGGGCCATCGTCATGATCCGGGAAAACAGCTCCAGGAGGCGCGTGTCGTCGAAGTGATGGAGGATGAGGTTGGCGCAAACAAGATCGAAGGGCCTGTCCCCTGTCCAATCGAATATATCGGCGGTTACAGGTTGCGCCCGCCAACCAAATTCAGCGAAAGAGTTGCACACATCCTTGCCGATCAGGTCGATCCTGTCGACCATGACGATATCCACATCGGGCCAACGCCGCGCCATCAGCCGCGCCACTCTCAGCATGAACTTTCCGTCACCGGCGCCGAGTTCGAGGATGCGCAGCGGCGCTGTCAGCACGTTCGTTCGCAAGAGCGATGCCATGATCCTGGCCTGGAACATCAATGCGTTGATGCGAACGAGATCACGACGGGATGCAATCGCACCAGGATCGTCGGCCGGGAGGCCGTCGAGGAGTTCTGGCTCCAGATGCCTGATGTTTATGTCGGTCATGCGATGGATCGGAAATCTAAGGCTTCAGCCGGCAATCCGGCAAATAGAATTCGGTCGTACCTTTATGGCCGCGCACTGTTCATGGCGGAACTCGCATGTGAACTCAGTCCGGACGGCGAAGCCGAAGGTCGGCCCCTTTCATACAAGATCGGAGGCTGGTATCACAGTTTGCTAATGAGAAATATCGGCACCGCGCAATAAAATACCTTATGCCGACGTTTGCCTTAGGAAACGCTTCCCCAATTCCTAGACCTCTTATGAGACCCGATTGGGCTCATTGTCGGAGCAATTTTGTCCTCTCAAGCGTATCTGAACCGTATTGCCACGTCAGTTCCAGAACACGACGTGCATCAATTCTTCCTCCGCTATGGAGCTTCGCTGCTTGAAAACGATGCCCAGCGTCTTACGCTTTTCGAGCGAATGGTCAGTCTCGCCGGCATCGAACATCGCTATTCCTGCTTTGCGCCCGCCGACGATCCGCGCGGCGGGGCAATCGACCGTGACGGCACCTCGGTCAGGGGCTCCTTCGCCAGCACAGCAATTCGTATGCAGATGTACGAAGCCGCCGCGCCGGAGCTCGCGCACAAGGCCGTCGACACGCTGCTGGCCGACGACGACCGCTCGCTGATCACGCATTTGATCGTGACGAGCTGCACCGGCTTTTCAGCGCCTGGCATCGACCTCGAACTGGTGCAGCGATGCGGCCTGCCGACGTCGGTCGAGCGCACCATCGTCGGCTTCATGGGATGCTATGCCGCCATCAACGCCTTGAAGCTGTCTCGCCATATCGTGCGCTCCGACCCGAACGCCCGAGTGCTGATCGTCAACATCGAATTGTGCACGCTGCATTTCAGGGAAGCCACCGAGCTTGAGAAGCTGATCTCGTTCTGCCTGTGGGGCGACGGTTGCGCGGCCGCACTGGTAACGGCCGAACCGCACGGCATCCTGCTCGAAAGCTTCCACGCCATCGTGGCAGTGGAGCGCAAGGAGCTGATGAGCTGGCACATCCGCGACGACGGCTTTGAC
>NZ_RZQG01001019.1:0-2013 GCF_003998635.1 Mesorhizobium sp. M7D.F.Ca.US.004.03.1.1 | reverse complement strand
ATCCTGAACAGGATCTGCGTCGGGCTGGCCCCGACGGAATTCATCAGCGACAGCAGCGAGCGGTCGACCGATTGCATGCCCGCCAGCATCGACAGCGTCACCGGAAAGAAGGCGATGACCAGGATCAGGCCGATCTTGGGCGCCAGCCCGTAGCCGAACCAGAGGATGAAGATCGGCGCGAGCGCGACTTTCGGTACGTTCTGGAACAGCACCACCAGCGGATACAGCGCGCGTCCCAGCCAGTCGAAGCGAACGATGACCAGCGCAATGGCAATGCCGACCACGACCGAGACCAGGAAGCCGAACAGGATCTCGCCCGCCGTCACCAGCGTCGCCTGCATCAGCGTGCCCCATTGCCCGACCAGCGATTTCGCGATCTCGGATGGGGCCGGAATGATGAAAGCGGATATGGCAAATATCCGCACGGCCGCTTCCCACACCACGATCGTCACCAGCAGCAGGATGACCGCCGGAAGCCAACTGCCGGTCGCGGCACTCCAACTGGAGGCGAGCCGCGGCTCGGAAAGGTCCGTGATGGGTTGGTCGCTCAAGACGCGCCTCCCGGTTGATGGCTGGAGCGCAGCATCGTTCGCAACTGAACCACCAGCCTGACGAACTCCGGATCTTCGGTGACCGACAGGTCGCGCGGATAAGGCAGCGCAATGTCGAGGCTCTCGGTGATCCGCCCCGGCTTGATCCCCAGCACGTGAACATGGCGCGACAGATGGATGGCCTCGTCGATGGAATGGGTGACGAGCACGATCGTCTTGCCGGTACGCTGCCAGATCTCCAGCAGCGACTGGCCCATGGAATCGCGGGTGATTGCGTCGAGCGCGCCGAACGGTTCGTCCATCAGCAGGACCGCCGGGTCGAGCGCCAGGGCCCGTGCGATGGCAACCCGCTGCCGCATGCCGCCCGACAGTTCGTTTGGGCGCTTGTGGGCGCTATCGCCGAGCCCCACCAGTTCCAGCATCTCCTGGCCGCGCGCCCGCAAATCCGAGCGCGACAGCGACTTGTCGGCAATGCCGAGCAGCATCGACGCATTGTCGACGGCATTTTTCCAGGGGAGCAAATTGGCGTCCTGAAAGACGAGGCCGATCATCCGCTTGCGCGCCGCCTCGACCGGCGCGAGCCCGGCGATCGAAACGCTGCCCTGGGTCGGCTGCACCAGCCCGGCCAGCACCTTGAGCAAGGTGCTCTTGCCGCAACCGGAAGGACCGATAAGGGAGACAAACGACCCCTTTGGCACGGAAAGATCGATGTTTTGGAGGATCAGCTGCCGGGCGATGACCACCGAAACGCCCTTGGCGGAGATCAGGTCGTCATGGCGGATATGGGCCGGCCTGTCGCCGGCAGCTCGAATGGTTTCAATGCGCATGGCTTGTCACCTCGCGCGCTGTCGTCGGCCGCACCCGCGCCATTGCGAAGGCGCCCTTCACACAAACAGCCGACCGGTGGAACTCCTCAAACCGGCCTGCCCTCTGCGCACCATGTGACATTGGCTACTCCCGGCCTTCCAGGATGCGCCGCACCGCGACGAGCTTGCGCGCCCGTTCGCCTTGCAGCGCCTTTGTCTGCTCGGGCGTGTAGGCAAACATGCCCTCGCCCGACTTGATGCCGAACTTCGACGCAGCCGTCTTCTCCAGCACCATCGGCGCGACATCGTCGCGGTTGGAGAGATCGGCATTCAGGAAGGACGAGACGGATTTGTAGATATCCAGCCCCGCCATATCGAGCAGCGCCATCGGGCCGATGACGGCGATCTTGTAGCCGATGCCCCAGGATACGCAGGTGTCGAGATCTTCAGGTTCGATGACGCCGCGCTCGACAAGGTCGACCGCCTCGCGCAGCAGCGCATAGAGCACGCGGTTCTCGACGAAGCCTGGAACGTCCTTCTTCACCACCACCGGCAGCAGGCCGATCGAGCGAATGAGGTCGCGGATGACAACCACGGTTTCAGGCGCGGTCTTTTCGCCGCCGATCACCTCGATCATCGGTATGATGTGCGGCGGG
>NZ_RZQG01001018.1:0-2013 GCF_003998635.1 Mesorhizobium sp. M7D.F.Ca.US.004.03.1.1 | reverse complement strand
CATTGGCTGAGATCGAGGCCAAAGCCGAGTTCGTCCAGCACCAGAAGCTCGAAGCGCGCGACCAGTTCGCCGGCGGCGTCGGCATCGTCGAGATGGACGATCATCACGGCAAGCGTTTCGTAGAGACCTTCATGGGCGTCGCGCTCGGGCAACAGGCGCAGATGCGCGGCCATGGTCTGCAACCCGTAGACGGCCACCGCGCTGTCCATCAGCCGGGCCGCGTTCATCTCGATCGCCTCGGCCTGGAACGTGCCGAGATGTTCGTCAAGGCGCGCCCGCCACAACAGGTCGACACGATTGCCGGGCTGGAGAACGGGCTGCTGCTTGCGCGAACGGCCGCCACGAACAAGGCCGAGATGACGGCCATGCGCGCGCGTCATCACCTCGAGAATGGCGCTGGTTTCGCCATGCTTGCGGGTGCCGAGAATGATTCCCTCGTCGCGCCATTCCATACAAGGAGCTTTTCACCGGTTGGATGGCGAAATCAAGGTATGGGTTTGGTGCTCGACAGGCCGACACCTCGCATCAGCATACAAAAAGCCGCCCGCAGCGATGTGCTGCGGGCGGTCTGGTAAGGTCTGTCGATCGGTTAGAACGAGCGCTGGAAGCGGAGAATGCCGCCGATGTTGCTCTTCTTGCTAGCCTTGGTCCAGTTGCTGAAATCGGCGTCGCCGAACTTTCCAGCATTGAGGTAATCGACTTCAGCCGTGACCGTAAAGCCGGGCACAACGGTGTAGGCTACGTTAGCGGCGATGCCGAGGTTCTTCCAGTCGTCATAGGAGACCTGGGCGTTGAACGAGGTCTTGTCGTTGAACTTGTAGGTGCCACCGCCCCAGACTGCCCAGTTGCCGCCCCACTGTTTGTAGAAGCCGCGACCTTTGGCATTGATGGCGTTGGTCGGATCGGTGAGATTGTCATCCGTGCCGTAGCCGGCCATCAAGAACAGCGACAATTCGTTGGTTGCCTTCACGTCAAGGCGAACCTTGCCGGCGACCTCTTCGTAGTTGCTGTCATAGGCGACGACGCCGGTGATCGCGCCCCAATCGGCCTTGTACTTCAAGCCGCCGACGACATGCGGAACATAGCTGTCGATCGTATTGACGCCCGTGCCTTCTTCGAGCGAGACCAGCCCCGAAAAGCCATTGCCTGCGTCGAAGTAGTACTGAACGACGTTGCTCTCCTGCCCGCCATACGGAACCAGCGTATCCTGGATGACGTTGCCGGCATAGCCGATGAACGTATCGAAAGCCGTATCGTCCTTGCCGACGCGCAGGCCGCCGAGCTGAATCCAGGCGAAACGCAGCGAGAGAGACTTGTTACGGCCTTGCCAGTCGTCCGCATTGGAGGCGGCTTGATTAAGATAGTCGCCGCTGCTGTTGCCGTAGTTGAAGCGGGTCTCGGTGTAGGTCTTGAGGGTACCGAGCTCGGTCTCCTGACCGGTCCAGGTCTTCAGCGTGAAGCGGGTGTTCTTGTAGTAGGTTGAGTGCGTGTCGCCGGCGCTCTGGTGGTCCGGAACGTGGTTGACGCCGTCGAGCGAGCCGGCATCGCCGACGCCGATGTCATAACGGACATAGCCGCCGATGCGCAGGCAGGTCTCGGTGCCGGGGATATAGAAGTAACCGGCACCGTAGACGTCGCAGATCTTGACGTATTCGGCCGGCTCCGGTTCGGCGACGACGACAGCGTCAGCCGCGCGCGCGCCACTGACCGCGATCAGTGCCGCGGCTGAGCCGAGAAGGAGGCTCTTGATGTTCATTTTCTGACCTCTCCAGTCAAAGTTTTAAATGGCTTCGGATTTGTGGCTGGCGGCAATGTTTTCCCGCCTCACCCCCACAACGAAAAAGGCTCGCACCGCTTCCCCTTTTCGAGGGCGAACATACCCATCGATCTTCCGCCTTCAATGACGATTTTCGAAATAACGCCGATTCCGTTAACAGATTAATGCTGTGTTGCACAAATAACACTTATCCAATGCGCTATGGCACAATCGGCACAACGTCACATATTCAATAT
>NZ_RZQG01001017.1:0-2022 GCF_003998635.1 Mesorhizobium sp. M7D.F.Ca.US.004.03.1.1 | reverse complement strand
GCCCAGGTGCAGGAAGAGGCCGCACGCAACCACGTCGCCATCGACCAGGCGGAGATCGCCAGCATCCATCAGAAGGCGATTGAATTCGGCAAGCTGCGCGCCCTGGAACAGGCGCGTGACACCATCCATGGCCAGGTCGAGGATCTGGAAGTGCAGCGCGCCGAGCTGGCCCTGGTTGGCGCCAGCAAGCTGGCGCACGATCGCATCATCTCCGCCCTGAAAACCGAACAGGAGATCCGCAAGCTCGGCATCCCGCTTTACGGGCAAGAAGCCAACGAGATGCGCGCCAACACGGCCGCCGCCTCGGCACTGGCCGACGCGACAGCACGGGCCAGCTTGCAACAGCAGCTGCAGTTCGATCGCGAGCAGATGTTCCGCTCGCCGACCGAGCAGAACATCGCCTCGACGATGCGCGGCGCCGGGCTCGACTACGATCCCAACTCGGCCATTGCCCAGCAGATCCGCTACAACGAGCAGCTGAAGACAACCAAGGCGGCATGGGAAGACATCTTCTCGACCGTCAATGACGGCATCGACGGCATCAGCGACGCGCTGTTCAGCGGCGGCTCGATCACGGACGCCCTGAAAAAGGCCGGTCAGCAGCTCGCCAAGACGATGTTCGACATGTCGGTGACCAATCCGCTGAAGAACTGGCTGACCGGCGCCAACGCCAACACGATCGCGGATCTCGGCATCTTCGGTTCCGGCGCATCGAGCGGCAAGGGCGGCGGCTTCGGCGGCGTGCTCGGCCAGATGCTGGGCGCCCAGAAGGCGGTCGCCTCCATGCAGGTGCAGGCGGCCAGCGTGTTCGTCAACGGGTCGCCGATCGGCGGCATCCCCGGCCTGCCAGGCGCTGCCAACGACAATGGCAGCGGCGGCATTCTCGGCTGGGTCAAAAGCCTGTTCGGCGGAGCCAACGACAACCAGCCGTTCAAAGCCGACACCACGCTGACTGACTTTCTCGGTGGCGGTGGCGGCCCGAACACGGCCGCGACGGCCTCCAAGCTGCTCAGCGGCCTAGGGTCACCCCTAGGCGGAGGCGGTGGTGGTGCGAGCGCGGCGCTTTCGCAGATATTCGCGTCCGCAGGCGTCACCAAGACCGGCATCCCACTCTCCGGCATCGGCATCGACGGCCTGACCGCCAAGGTCGCGAGCGAGTATGCCGGCCGGTTCCAGGGGCTGCTGAACGACCTGAAAGGCGCGGGCTATCCGATCACCAGTCTTGGCGAGGGCGGCTACTCGTTCCGCAATGTCGCGGGCACCAACAACCTGTCCAACCACGCCTTCGGCAACGCCTTGGACATCAACCCGCGTCAGAACCCGTGGGCTGTCGGGGCCAAGGGCAACTTCTCCCAATACGGCGTTGATCCGAACGCGCTTGCCGAGAAGAACGGACTGTTCTGGGGCGGCAACTGGAACAAGTCCGACGCAATGCATTTTCAGGTCAACAAGAATGTTGACATGGGTGCGACCAACAGCATCGAAGGCCTCACCAAGCTCGGCAGCGTGTCGTTCATGGCAGCGGAGAGCCTGCAGAAGGCCGGGCTCGCCGGCTTCGAGACTGTCAAAGGCCTGACGGACGCCTCTGGCGGTCTCACCCAGTTCGGCTCGATGCTCAGCAGCTTCATGGGTCCGGGCGGCGGCAGCGGCTCTGGCTGGTTCCAGAACCTTGCCGGAATGTTCGGCGGGCCGGCCGGTGCCATCAATTCCATGAAGAGCATTTCGCCGCTGGCCACGGCCGACATCCTGTCGGGATCGTGGGGGCTCTTCGACACCGGCGGCCGGACTGGCGGCAACGATCCTCGCCGCGTTGCCGGCCTGGTGCATGAGGACGAGTATGTGTTCTCGTCGCCGGCCGTGCGCGCGATCGGCGTCGACACGCTCGACCGGATGCACGAGGCCGGCAAGAGCGGCCGAGGCTACGCCGGCGGCGGCCTGGCCACTTGGAACCCGTTGCCGATGGCCGGCGGCAGATCGGATGTCGTCGACCATCAGCCATTGCGCACGCCCAGGGCCGCCAAC
>NZ_RZQG01001016.1:0-2023 GCF_003998635.1 Mesorhizobium sp. M7D.F.Ca.US.004.03.1.1 | reverse complement strand
GCATTCGGCCATGCCCAGACCCTTGCCGCCAAGCCGGCAACCACCAAGGCTGCCGCGGCGCCCGCCGACAATGGCGGCAAGGGTCTGAGCATGGCCGAATGCAGCACCAAGTATCAGGCTGCCAAGACGGCCAACACGCTGAAAGGCATGAAGTGGAACGACTTCCGCAAGACCGAATGTGGCGCCGGCGCATCGGATGACGACACCGTGCCGGCCGCCGACGAGGCGAGCTACACCAAGGAGCCGGCGAAGCCGACGACGGCTGCGCCCAAGGGCGTCACTTTCCCCTCTGCGATCTCGGCGAAATATGCCAGCGAGACCCCCGGAAAAGGCCGCATGCATACTTGCCTTGACCAGTACTATGCCCTCAAGGACGCCAATGCGCTTGGCGGCCTGAAGTGGATCCAGAAGGGCGGCGGCTTCTACAGCCTGTGCAACGCCAAGCTGAAGAGCTGAACGACAACAATATCTGAACAAGAAAGAAGCCCGCGAGCCGCAAGGTTCGCGGGCTTTTTTCTTGGGCGACGTTCAGGACAGGCCGTTTGCAGGGAGGCGCCATCGGCAAAGCTGCCAATCTCCCTCCCCGTGGGGGAGATGCCCGGCAGGGCAGAGGGGGGCGCGAAAGATCGCTGCCTTTCTGGCTTGGGTTCCTCGCGCCTCATGAAAGGGGGAGAGTGCCTCAGCGAAGCCAAGACGGAGAGAAAAGCAAGGATAACAGTCCGAACGAAAGTCCGCCCAGCAGAAGGGCCGGCCTGAGATGTCGGCGGGACAGCGCCCCCCTCTGTCCTGCCGGACATCTCCCCACACGGGGGGAGATTGGCTGCCACGCCGGCTTTCGCCAACTTGCCAGCGTTGCAGGATGGGCGCCTGCATTGCAGTTGGGCAATTGAGGAGCAGCGCGCTGGGTCCGCGACAACTGGGCGGCCTTAAGCGAGGCAGACCGCCAGCAAGGCCTCTATAAACAAAAACGCCGCGGATCATGCCGCGGCGTTTCTAAAAATCAACCTGCTTGGTCGAACTCAGCTCGACGGCTGCGGTTCCATGCCGCCTTCGGGCTCCGGGCCCTTCTTGCGGCGGCCACCGGACTTCGGCACAGCCGAGCCGCGGCTCGGCGGCGTGTCGTCGCCAAGGTCGCGCGCGGGCTTGTGGCCGGCGATCAGCTGCTTGATCTCCTCGCCGGACAGCGTCTCGTATTCGAGCAAGCCCTGCGCCAGCGCAATCCATTCCTTCTTCTTCTTGGTCAGGATGGACTTGGCCGAGACATAGGCCTCGTCGATCAGGCGGCGCACTTCGGCATCTATGATCTGAGCCGTCTCTTCCGAAACGTTTTGCGTACGCGCCACCGAATGGCCGAGGAACACTTCTTCCTGGTTGTCGCCATAGGCGACATGACCGAGCTTGTCTGAGAAGCCCCAGCGCGTGACCATGGCGCGCGCCAGCTTGGTCGCCTGCTCGATGTCCGAGGACGCGCCCGAGGTGATGTTTTCCTTGCCGAACTTGAACTCCTCGGCGACGCGACCGCCCATCATGATGGCGAGCCGCGAGATCATGTATTTGTAGCTCATCGAATAGCGGTCGCCTTCCGGCAACTGCATGACCATGCCGAGCGCGCGGCCGCGCGGGATGATGGTGGCCTTGTGCAGCGGATCGGCCGACGGCACGTTGAGCGCGAGGATGGCGTGGCCGGCCTCGTGGTAGGCGGTGAGCTCCTTCTCGGCCTGCGTCATGGCCGACGAACGACGCTCGGCGCCCATCATGATCTTGTCCTTGGCGTCCTCGAATTCGGCCATGGTGACGAGACGCTTGTTGCGGCGCGCCGCCATCAGCGCGGATTCGTTGACGAGGTTCATCAGGTCGGCGCCGGAGAAGCCCGGCGTACCGCGCGCGATCACCTTGAGGTCGACATTGGGCGCCAGCGGCACGTTGCGCACATGCACCTTGAGGATCTTTTCGCGGCCGACGATGTCGGGGTTCGGCACCACAACCTGGCGGTCGAAGCGGCCTGGCCTGAGCAGTGCAGGAT
>NZ_RZQG01001015.1:0-2026 GCF_003998635.1 Mesorhizobium sp. M7D.F.Ca.US.004.03.1.1 | reverse complement strand
GCCGGCCGACGAGAACCCCGGGCCCCATTTCGCCTTGCTGGAAAAGCTTGGGCATGAGGCCGGCGTCGCCAGACTGTCGATGGGCATGTCCGGCGACTACGAGACCGCAATCGCCTTCGGCGCCACCAGCGTTCGGGTTGGGTCGGCGATCTTCGGCAGCCGCTGAGAGGCAACGGCCTTTAGGCCAACTCGGCGGGCTCGTTGCTCCAAGACTGGAAACGAAACGTACCGTTCCTATTTGCTTTGTGCCATCACAAACTCTCTGGAGCCTCCACCATGCGTTACAACCAGCTTGGAAATACGGGGATGTTCGTCTCCGAACTGTGCCTCGGCACCATGACCTTCGGCGCCGCCGGCCAGAATGCCCAATGGGGCCTGATCGCCAGCCTCGACCAGAAGGGCGTCAACGAGATTGTTGCCTATTCGCTCGCCGCGGGCGTCAATTTCTTCGATACGGCCGACGTCTACTCCTTCGGCGAATCCGAACGGCTGCTCGGCCAGTCGCTCAGGGATCTCGGCGTCAACAGGCAGAATGTGGTCATCGCCACCAAGGCGCATGGCGCCATGGGCGAAGGCCCCAACCAGCGCGGCTCGTCACGCGGCCACATCATGGATTCGGTCGATGCCAGCCTCGAGCGGCTGCAGCTCGACCATATCGATCTCTATCAGCTGCACGGCACCGACACCGTGACGCCGATCGACGAGACGCTGCGGGCACTGGACGATCTGGTTGCCAGCGGCAAGGTCCGCTATGTCGGCGTCTCCAACTGGGCGGCCTGGCGCATCGCCAAGGCGCTCGGCATCGCCGAGCGCAAGGGCTTCGCCCGTTTCGAGACCGTCCAGTCCTATTATTCCATCGCTGGCCGCGATCTCGAGCGCGAGATCGTGCCTCTGCTCAACGAGGAGAAGCTCGGCCTGATGGTGTGGTCGCCGATGGCCGGCGGCCTGCTGTCCGGCAAATACGGCCCTGGCGCACCGGGCAATGGCGAAGGTCGCCGCGCCAGCTTCAACTTCCCGCCGGTCAATGAGGATCGCGCCTGGGCGGCTGTTGCCGTCATGCGCGAAATCGCCAAAAAGCATGATGTGAGCGTCGCCACGGTGGCGCTCGGCTATGTCCTGGCCAAGCCCTTCGTGATGAGCGTCATCATCGGCGCCAGCCGCATGGAGCAGCTGGAGCAGAACCTTGCCGCGACCCAACTGAAGCTCGACACCGACGATCTGGTTCGCCTCGACGAGGTCAGCGCCCTGCCGTCCGAATATCCCGGCTGGATGCTGGAGCGTCAGGCAGCGGGCCGGCGCCCGGCGCCGTTCACGCCGAAAGCATAGCGCAGCCCACCTGACATCTCGGGAGCCCGTGGCTCCCGAGATGTCAGGTCAGCCGGACGCTCTCCCCCAGAAAATCGAGAAAGGCGCGCACTCGCGCCGGCAGATGCCGGCCCTGGCCGACATAGACGGCGTGGGTGGGCTCCTCGTCGCCGGGATTGAATGCCTCCAGCAGCGACACCAGCCGGCCGGCGGCGATATCGGACGCAACATGCCAACGGGCCAGCCGGGCGATGCCCGCGCCCGCCAGCGCCATCAGCCGCATCGCCTCGCCATCGCTGACCAGAGTGTTGCCGGTGATCGGAACCATGATGGGGTTGCCGGCCGCGTCGAGGAACGGCCAGCCATCGACATGCCGCACGAAACCGAAGCCCATCCGGTTGTGTCTGTCGAGATCGGCTGGCGTCAGCGGCATGCCATGCGTCTCGAGGTAAGAAGGTGCCGCAACGACCACCACCGGGCTTTGCCCGAGCTTGCGCGCCACCAGCCGCGATTCGCTGAGCGGCCCTGCACGGATGGCGACGTCGGCGCGTTCCGCCATCAGGTCGATGACGCTGTCGGTCAGCACCAGATCAACTGAAATCTCGGGGTAGCGTTCGAGGAAGCGCGGCAGAAGCGGGATCAGCCGGTGCACCCCGAAGGGCACGTAGGTGTTGACGCGCAGCCGTCCGCGTGGCGCCGCACCCGCCGCTGCCTCCTGCTC
>NZ_RZQG01001014.1:0-2027 GCF_003998635.1 Mesorhizobium sp. M7D.F.Ca.US.004.03.1.1 | reverse complement strand
CCTTCAGGCGACGGATCGGCGCTTGCTCGGCGGAGGAAAAGGTCAGCCGGTAATCCGTCTTGGCTAGATCCGGCAGCAAGGGCCAATTGAACGCCGGGTGCGCCCCGATCGATGCCGGCAGCGGCTCGTCGCCGGTGTTGGCGATGTCGAAGCTCACACTGAGTTGCTTGCGGTCCAGCGCGTAGGTCACCGCCAGGCGAAAGGCGAAGGGGTAGTGCGCGCGGGTGTCGGCGTCATCGGTGAGGACCAACGTGCAGGACTTTGGCCCCCTCTGCGCCCAGGCAAACGGCTTGTCGCGCGCGAAGCCGTGCTGGCTCATCGGATAGGTCTGGCCTTGATGGTGCAACCGGTCGCCCTTCAGCCGCCCGACGATCGGGAACAGCAGCGGCGAGTGACGCCGCCATTCCGGGCCGGCCTGCCATAGAAACTCTATGCCGTCGGCATCGCGCAGGGAGACCAGTTCAGCGCCCTGCCCGACGACGGTCGCCGAGATGCCGTCACCGTGAAGCGTCAGGCTGTCTTGTTCCATGCGTCCTCGCGGCTATCAGGCGTGGCCGGCAGGCTAGCAAAGGGCAACGCCTGAACTCAAGAGCGGCAGACCTATATCGCACCTCACTCCGCTGTGATGAACGATCCACCGCGCATGGCAAATGCTGCCTCAAATGAAAAACCGTGGCCGGAGGTTTCCCTCCAGCCACGGCAAGATACGAAATGTTGCCTGCTACGGTCCGGACTACTCGCGTTCGCCAGTGAAGTTCAGCAGCAGCTGGAAGATGTTGATGAAGTTCAGATAGAGCGAGAAGGCACCGAAGACGGCGAGCTTCTGGCGCGATTCCGCGTCGAAATTCTCGGCATACTGTTCTTTGATCGTTTGCGTGTCCCAGGCGGTCAGGCCGATGAATACGGCAATGCCGATCACCGAGATGGCGAACTGCAGTGCGGTCGAGCCGAGGAAGATGTTGACGATGCTGGCGATCACCACACCGATCAGGCCCATGATCAGGAACGACGAGAACTGGGTCAGGTCACGCTTGGTCGTGTAGCCGTAGAGGCTGGTGGCGCCGAACATGGTGGCGGCGATAAAGAAGGTGCGCGCGATGCTGGTTCCGGTGAAGACCAGGAACACGGAGGCGAGCGAAAGGCCCATGACCGCGCAGAAGGCCCAGAACATCGCCTGGGCGCTGGCTGCCGACATGGTCTGCATCTTGAACGAGAACAGCATGACGAAGGCGAGCGGCGCCAGCATCACCACCCATTTCAGCGGGCTGGAGAAGATCGGCACATAGAGCGCCGGCGTCGATGAGATCATGAAGGCGACCAGGCCGGTGACCACCAGGCCGACGCCCATGTAGTTGTAGACGCGCAGCATGTGCTGGCGCAGGCCCTCGTCGAAGATGGCGCCGGTTTGGGCGCCGGCGCCCACGCGATATCCCAGATTGGGGGTGTTCATTTGTGTTCTCCTTTGTGGATCGGTCAGTACAGCGTGGATCGATCAGTACAGCGTGGATCGATCAGTAAAGCGTCTTGGCGAGCGTCTCGGCGGCGCGGTCGAGGTCGTGGACCTCGCTTCGTCCGACCACCGCATAGGCGACCTCGCCGATCTGGAAATAGGCCGAGGAAATGTCGCCCGAGGGCGCGATGGTCGGCTTGACGACGTCGAAGGTTCCGGGCCGGATCGCGAACAGCGACACCAGCCCCATGTCTTTCGTCTCGACCGCCATCTCGACGCTCGGCCCAAAGCGCGACGGATAGATCTGCACGTCACGGACCTTCCAGTCCGCCGGCAGCGACGGCATGACGATGGCAGTCGCGGCGCGAATCTCGCCGGCGTTGTAATTGGGTGCTTCGGGCTGCGACGGCATGCTCTCGCGCACCAGCGTCGTTCTGTGGGCCCGCACCGCTTCGTCGACATAGGCGGGCGGCTGCGGCGAGGCGACGACCTTGGTCACCGACATCGGCCCGATGATGCCGTTCGCCAGCCAGCCGGCGGCAACGAAGGCGGCCACCGCCGCCGCGCGCTGCAACAC
>NZ_RZQG01001013.1:0-2028 GCF_003998635.1 Mesorhizobium sp. M7D.F.Ca.US.004.03.1.1 | reverse complement strand
ATTTTGGTGCCGTGATCCTGGTTCCAACCATTGAATCCTCGCTGCCGCTGGTCGACCGCATCGCTGCCGAACATGTCGAACTCGCCATCGACGATGCCGAGGGTTTCCTGTCGCGGATGCGCAATGCGGGTGCCGTGTTTCTCGGCCGCCACACGCCGGAAGCCATCGGCGACTATGTCGGCGGCTCCAACCATGTGCTGCCGACGGCACGCTCGGCGCGCTTCTCGTCCGGCCTGTCGGTGCTCGATTTCGTCAAGCGCACGTCGATCCTCAAGCTTGGACCGGAGCAGCTGCGTATCTTGGCGCCGGCGGCGATTGCGCTCGCCAAGGCGGAAGGCCTTGATGCGCACGGTCGCTCCGTCGCCATACGGCTGAACATGTAGGCCGTTATGTCGGACTCCGATCAAACCCGCGCCAGGCTGATCGATGTCGAACTCGATGAATCGATCGGCCGTTCGACACCCGACGTCGAGCATGAGCGCGCGGTGGCGATCTTCGACCTGATCGAGGAAAACAGTTTTCAACCGGTCAATGACAGCGGCCCTGGGCCCTATCGGCTGAAACTGTCGCTGGCCGAGCAGCGCCTGGTGTTTGCCGTGGCGCGCGAGGATGGCGCCGCCGTCGTCACCCATATCCTGTCGCTGACGCCGCTGAGGCGCATCGTCAAGGACTACTACATGATCTGCGAAAGCTATTACGACGCCATCCGCTCCTCGACGCCGAGCCACATCGAGGCGATCGACATGGGCCGCCGCGGCCTGCACAATGAGGGTTCGCAAACGCTGATGGACCGGCTCTCCGGCAAGATCGACATCGATTTCGATACGGCGCGCCGGCTGTTCACGCTGGTCTGCGTGCTGCACTGGCGGGGTTAGCCCTGGCACCCGGCGCCCTGCCCCGTTCGATCCTGTTCCTCTGCGGCATGAATGCCGTGCGCTCGCCAATGGCAGAGCAACTGGCGCGGCGGATGCTGCCTGCCACCATCTTTGTCGCTTCGGCCGGCGTTCGCGCCGGCGAACGCGATCCGTTCGTCGATGCGGTGCTGGCCGAAGAGGGCCTCACGCTAGGCGAACGTCACCCAAGGACGATGGACGATCTCGAGGACGACTATTTCGACCTCATCGTCACGCTAGCGCCGGAGGCGCACCACGCGGCACTCGAACTCACCCGCTCGCTCGCCGTCGAGGTCGAATACTGGCCGACGCCGGACCCGACCGATGCCGGCGGCACGCGCGAACAGATCATGGCTAGTTATCGCGACGTGCGCGAGCGCCTGAAGTTGCGCATAGGCCGACGTTTCTTGCTTCCAGAGGCAAAAAACGCGACGGATTAAGCGTGTTCACAAGCGGACGATTATCATATAGGTTCCGCCGAAATTCCGGCTAGAGTCGGATGATTTCAGGTCTGTTCGACCTGAAATCTGAATCCGCCTCTAAACCAAGAAGTAGAGCATGATGTCGTCCGAAAACCGCTTTACACTTTTCGGCATCATGCTCTAAGCGCCGGAACTGCCATCCAAGCAAAGGTATCGAATGCCGAAGGAAGAAGTCCTCGAGTTTCCGGGTGTCGTGACGGAATTGTTGCCCAACGCGATGTTCCGGGTAAAGCTCGAAAACGAACACGAAATCATCGCCCATACGGCCGGCCGCATGCGCAAGAACCGCATCCGCGTGCTGACCGGCGACAAGGTTCTGGTCGAGATGACGCCATACGACCTGACCAAGGGCCGCATCACCTATCGTTTCAAGTAAGCAAAGCCCGACTGGTCCGCGATGAGCATTTTGCAGAAGCTGGTGCTTGCCTCGGGTTCGCCGCGCCGGATCGAGCTCTTGCAACAGGCCGGCATCGAGCCGGACCGTGTGCTGCCGGCCGATGTCGACGAAACGCCGTTGCGTGCCGAGCATCCGCGCTCGCTGGCCAAGCGGCTGTCGAAGGAAAAGGCCGAAAAGGCGTTCGCGTCGCTGAAGACCGAAGCCGACTATGCGCCGGGCTTCGTGCTGGCCGCCGACACGGTGGTTGCCGTCGGGC
>NZ_RZQG01001012.1:0-2028 GCF_003998635.1 Mesorhizobium sp. M7D.F.Ca.US.004.03.1.1 | reverse complement strand
GTCTACGGACGGTCGATCGCGGAACTGGTTGGCGCCAAACTGTCGGCGGATGAGTTGACCATGATCTCGGCTCTGCTTGGACGGTTACGGCATCCGCCTGTCGCGGACTGATGCCATGGCGCCGAGCCGACCTGGCTAGGTCAGGCCAGATGGCTGCCCCAGAGAAACGCCAGCGTCGCCAGCACGCCAAGTGCCGTGCGAACCAGGTGCAGGTTGCCCCATTTGACGATCAGGGACCTGGCTTGAGGATTGCCGGCGCCCGCGTCCATCGCCTCCAGCACCCTGTTGGTCGGCATCATGGTAATCAGCGTCCATGGCCAGGGCAGGATGATCAACACCGCGCCAACCAGGAAGGCAAAACCGCTGGTCTGCCACCAAGCAGCTAGGCCGAGAACGCAGGCGACAATGGCAATCGACGCCTGCATGGCGGCGCCGCGCTTGTAGGAGGGCTGCCATTCCTGCAGCAGTGCCCTGTCGTCGAGAGCAAGCCGCGCCGGCTGTTCGGCAACACTGACGTAGATCGCAGCGCCGGAGAATGCGGCGGCAACCGTCAAGGCAAGCAACCCGATCAGCATCTTCTTTCCCCGCGCAAGCCATCCGGCACTGATGCCGTCCAGACAGAAATAGGGCTTGCAAGGCTCGGAACAATACGCCATAGATCAGGCGAACCGTAACGTACGGTACGGCTCGCCGGAATAACCGATGGCCCTGCCTTTCGAGAGAAGAGCGTGTTGCACAGCGTGCCCGAGATCGACACCAGCGAAGCGCTGACGGAGCGGCAGAAGGCCGTGCTCGACGCAGCGTTGCGGCTGTTGGTCGAGGAGGGCGATCAGCTCACAATGACCGCCGTGGCGCGCCGCGCCAGCTGCTCCAAGGAAACGCTCTACAAATGGTTCGGCGATCGTGACGGGCTGCTGACGGCGACGGTGCAGTGGCAGGCTTCGAAAGTGCGGGTGGCACAGGTCGACGGCAAGGGGCTCGATCTGGCCTCGCTGACCGCAAGCCTCGAACGCTTCGCTTCCGATTGGCTGAAGGTGATCTCCAGTGACACCTCGATCGCGCTCAACCGGGTCGCGGTCAGCCATGCCGGTTCCGGCAAGGACAATCTCGGCGCCGTGGTGCTGGAGAACGGCCGCTTCGCATTGGCCAAACGGCTGAAGCCTGTGCTTGAGGCAGGCCGTCAGGCCGGGCTGCTCGACTTTGCGGATGCCGAGACGGCGTTCCGCACCTTTTTCGGGCTGGTCGCCCGCGACGTGCAGATCCGTCTGCTGCTCGGCGACCGGCTGGAATTGACTGAAGCGACAATCGGCGGCGATGCCACCGGGGCGACGCAACAGTTTCTCGCTCTTTTCGGAGCAACAACCGGGTCGCAAGGCCTCTGATTCATAAAACGGGAAGGAAGACAAAATGCGCGTCTATTACGATCGTGATGCTGATCTCAATCTGATCAAGGGCAAGAAGGTCGCCATCATCGGCTACGGCAGCCAGGGCAGGGCGCATGCGCTCAACCTCAAGGATTCCGGTGCCAAGGAGATCGCCATCGGCCTCAAGGCTGGTTCCGCGACCGCTAAGAAGGTCGAAGCCGATGGGCTCAAGGTGATGAGCGTGGCGGACGCCGCCAAATGGGCCGACCTGATGATGATGGCAACGCCGGACGAACTGCAGGCCGACATCTACAAGAACGAGATCGCGCCGAACATCCGCGATGGTGCGGCGATCGCTTTCGCGCATGGCCTCAACGTGCATTTCGGCCTGATCGAGCCGAAGTCGACGGTCGACGTCGTCATGATCGCGCCGAAGGGTCCCGGCCACACGGTGCGCGGCGAATACCAGAAGGGCGGCGGCGTGCCGTGCCTGGTCGCGGTCAACCAGGATGCTTCGGGCAATGCGCTCGACCTGGCACTGTCCTACGCCTGCGGCGTCGGCGGCGGCCGTTCGGGCATCATCGAGACCAATTTCCGCGAGGAATGCGAGACCGATCTGTTCGGCGAGCAGGTCGTGCTGTGCGGCGGTCTGGTCGAGCTGATC
>NZ_RZQG01001011.1:0-2029 GCF_003998635.1 Mesorhizobium sp. M7D.F.Ca.US.004.03.1.1 | reverse complement strand
CAGTATTCGTACCAGTCACGCGTCCACGGCTCGGCATAACGATCGGCGTAGACAACCCTCGGTTCCGCATAGTAGCGGCGGACCGGTGCCGGGCGCACCACAACGTCACGATCGTAGTAACCGTCATCGTAGTAGCGGTCAGCGTAGGGCGGGGGCTGGTCATTGGCCAACGCGCCACCGATCAGCGCGCCGGCCGCGAGGCCGAGGACGCCGGCGGCGATCGCATCGCCATTGCCGTGATGGCCGTGATGGCGCCAGTCACGCGCATTGGCGGCGGGCAAGGTTGCGAGCGTGGTGGCGGCCACGGCAGCGGCCAGGACGGCGGTTTTGAAAATTCGGTTCATGTCGGTCTCCTTCGTACCGGCCCGTGCAGTTTCGGGGGATGCGGTCCGGCTTTACCAAAGACTAATATGCGACCGTGGCTGAACGGGGGCTGAACGGATTTCGACGTGTTTATTCAAAACAGACGTCAAAGATCACACGCTCTCAAGGGGCGAAACCGCCCGCCGCAGCCGGTCTGAAGCCGGCTCAGCCGACCGACAGGTTGACGGCTTTCGGACCCTTGCCACGCTTATCCGGCTCCGTGTCGAATGACACTTTCTGGCCATCCTCGAGACCGGGAAGACCGGACGCCTGCACGGCCGAAATATGGACGAAAACATCCTTCGCGCCATCATCGGGCGTGATGAAGCCGAAGCCCTTGGCATGGTTGAAGAATTTGACGGTGCCGGTCTGCGGCATGGGAAGCTCCTTTGTCCCATAAATTCCAGTCTCGGGCCGGCAAATGCCCGAGTGGAAATTTGTCCTTTATTTTAGCGTCATCGGCAAGAGAAAGTTTTGCGGGCACCTGAAGCGCCTCGCGACTCGCTTTAAGTCTTTGTTTTCATGCGTATCGTTCCCCCAAACCCGAGACCACCTTTGAGCGACATGCATTAAGGTCTGTCGATATTCAGGTGAGGCCGGCCTGCAAATGGCCGTTCCCTGCGCTTCCGGTGCTCACGTACCCAAACGTACGCTCCGCTCCGGTTCTCGGTATCAGCCATTTTCGGCTCGGCCTCGCCTGAATCTCAACAGACCTTGGTCTGCTTTTTCGGTACGAAAAAGGCGCGACGAAGATCGCCGCGCCTTTCAAAATTCAAATCCCTCTCCAAGCCAGGTTCAGGCATTGGAGCCTCCGTCGCGCGTCCGAGAGACGTGCGGCGTGCCGATGGCTCAGGCAGCGCGGAGGTTGACGGCCTTGGGGCCTTTGCCCATGCGGTCCGGCTCGACGTCGAAGGTGACCTTCTGGCCGTCGACGAGCGTGCGCAGGCCCGAAGCCTCGATCGCGGAAATATGGACGAACACGTCCTTGGCGCCACCATCGGGCGTGATGAAACCGAAGCCTTTGGTCGCGTTGAAGAATTTAACGGTGCCGGTCTGGGCCATTGGGGAAACTCCTTCACCCGTTCAGTCTTTGGTGGTCCTGCCCGCCGCCTGGCGCAAAGGGCAGTTCCCGGTGGTTGCTTCGGCAGTCATGCATTGGCGCATGGTCAAACCCCCCGCCGAAAACGGGGCCGTCAGAGATTCACAGTATCGGGGAAAGGTCGTCCAAAACGTTCCGCTCTCCGGGTCGCAAATGCCCGAACACGGAATTTATCGCACGGAAACGTGATGGTTGCAAGATAGCGCCGCGGGCCGCCGCACTGGCGCATCCCGACGCATGAATCGACTGACCTGAGCATCGATCGGCCCGGCATAGGCTTGCTTGCCGGCCGGGTCATCGGCCAGAGCCGGGCCACGAATGGGCCAGATGTCGAGGTGGCCGAGGAAGCTGATGCCGCCCACGGCCCAGGCGCCGTTTCCGGCTGTAATGGCTGCAAACGGGGGTTGCATTTGGCAAGGGAATGGCGAGGATCGGCAACTGGGACGCGATCGTGGGAGATCATCATGAAATTTCTGGCGGCAATCTTTTCGCGACAGGGTTTTGCCATCCTGTTGCTGTCGGCAATTCTTGCCGCCTGCACCGTCGTGGTCGATGACGGACCAGGGC
>NZ_RZQG01001010.1:0-2037 GCF_003998635.1 Mesorhizobium sp. M7D.F.Ca.US.004.03.1.1 | reverse complement strand
GTATCGGCCTGGCGATCGCCGAGGCCTTTTCGCGCGAGGGCGCGGACGTCCTGATCGTCGGCCGCGACACCCGGAAGCTCGACGCCGCCCGCAAGCAGCTCGGCGGCACTATCGAGGCGCTGTCGGCCGATCTTGCCACATCGGCCGGCATCGCAGCCGTCGTCGAGCACGTGAAAAGGCCCGGCAGGCCTCTCGATATCCTCGTCAACAATGCCGGTGTGGCTTTCCTGATGCCGTTCGAGACCGTCAGCGAGGCGCAGTTCCAGCAATCCTTCGCGCTCAATGTGACGGCCGTGTTCTTCCTCACCCAGGGCCTGCTGCCGCATCTGGCAACCGGCGCATCGGTGATCAACATCTCGTCCTATTTCGCCAACAAGATGATCCCGAAGCGTCCGTCGAGCCTCTATTCGCTGTCGAAGGGCGCGTTGAACTCGCTGACCAAATCGCTGGCCTTCGAACTCGGCCCGCGCGGCATCCGCGTCAACGCCATCGCGCCCGGCACGGTCGACACCGCCATGCGACGCAAGACCGTCGACAATTTGCCGGCCGAGGCAAAGGCGGAGCTGAAGGCCTATGTCGAGCGCAGCTATCCGCTTGGCAGAATCGGCCGCCCCGACGATCTGGCCGGTATCGCGGTCTATCTGGCCAGCGAAGAGGCGGCGTGGACCAGCGGCGGCATTTTTTCGATCGATGGTGGCTATACTGCGGGGTGAGGAGCTTTTCTCCCCCGTTGAGGGGGTGAGAAGCGGTCCGCGTAGCGGACGGGAAGCCAATTGCTTGGCTTTCCGAACGACGAACGCCCGGAGCGATAGCGAAGGGCCGGTCCAGGGGTCGCCTCGCGTGAAGCGCCAGCCTGTTGCGGCAGCTAGGGGAGTTGCGCCGGGACGCACCGACCCCCTCTGTCGCCTTCGGCGACATCTCCCCCTCGAGGGGGGAGATCACCTTCAACCGATTTGCATCCTTGCCGCCCGCATTCTCCGCTTGAAGCCGTTTGTGCAACGCGATACGCCGTTGCCGACTTCGACAAGGAGAGACCCGTGACCGCTGCAAAGACCAGAACCGAAACCGACACGTTCGGCCCGATCGAAGTCGCCGCCGATCGCTATTGGGGCGCGCAGGCGCAGCGTTCCCTCGGCAATTTCAAGATCGGCTGGGAAAAACAGCCGGCGTCGATCGTGCGCGCGCTGGGCATCGTCAAGCGGGCGGCGGCGGAAGCCAACATGGAGCTCAAGCGGCTCGACCCGGCGATCGGCAAGACGATTGTCGAGGCGGCGCAAGAGGTCATCGACGGCAAGCTCAACGACCATTTCCCGCTGGTGGTCTGGCAGACCGGCTCGGGCACGCAGTCCAACATGAACGCCAATGAGGTGATCTCCAACCGGGCGATCGAGATGCTGGGCGGCGTCATGGGCTCCAAAAAGCCGGTGCATCCCAACGACCATGTCAATATGAGCCAGTCGTCGAACGACACCTATCCGACGGCCATGCACATCGCCTGCGCCGAGCGCATCGTGCACGACCTCTTGCCGGCGCTGAAACACCTGCACAAGGCACTTGAAGCCAAGACCAAGGCCTTCGCGCACATCATCAAGATCGGCCGCACGCACACGCAGGATGCCACCCCCCTCACGCTTGGCCAGGAATTTTCGGGCTATGCCGCCCAGGTCGCCTCGTCGATCAAACGCATCGAGCTGACGTTGCCCGGCCTGCAGGAACTGGCGCAGGGCGGCACCGCCGTCGGCACCGGCCTCAACGCGCCGGTCGGCTTCGCCGAACGAGTCGCGGATCGCATCGCCACCATTACCGGCATCGCCTTCGTCACCGCGCCGAACAAGTTCGAGGCGCTGGCAGCCCATGATTCCATGGTGTTTTCGCACGGCGCCATCAACGCGGCGGCCGCGGCGCTGTTCAAGATCGCCAACGACATCCGCTTCCTCGGTTCCGGCCCGCGTTCGGGCCTCGGCGAACTCTCGTTGCCGGAAAACGAGCCGGGCTCGTCGATCATGCCGGGCAAGGTCAATCCGACCCAGTGCGAGG
>NZ_RZQG01000100.1:0-11329 GCF_003998635.1 Mesorhizobium sp. M7D.F.Ca.US.004.03.1.1 | reverse complement strand
CCTATGACATCCTGGCCGAGACGCTGTTTTCCGGCGAGATCGCTGGTGAGCCCGGCAGTTTCGCCAACGAGATCGACCGCCTGTTCGAGACCATGGGCCGTGTCGACCCGCTCGACCTGTTGCGCGCGCCCGACTGGCTGCCGCGTCTCACCCGCATCCGTGGCCGCAAGACCATGGCCTATTTCCGCAAGATCGTCACCGACACGGTCAAGATGCGCGAAGCGAAATTCAAGCGCGACCCCGATGCCGTGCCGCAGGATTTCTTGACGCTGCTGCTCAAGGCCGAGGGGCCGGAGGGACTGACGCGGGCCGAGGTCGAGGACAACATCATCACCTTCATCGGCGCCGGCCATGAGACGACCGCGCGCTCGCTCGGCTGGACACTGTATTGCCTGGCGGAATCACCATGGGAGCGCAACCGGGTCGAGCAGGAGATCGACCAGGTGCTGGCGCGCGAGCCCGATCCGACGAAGTGGCTCGATGCCATGCCGTTCACCCGCGCCGCCTTCGACGAAGCGCTCAGGCTTTATCCGCCGGCACCGTCCATCAACCGCGAGCCGATCGAGCCGGAAATGTGGAAGGATCTTTATATCCCGAAGCACGCCGCGGTTCTGGTGATGCCGTGGGTCGTCCATCGCCACAGGAAGCTTTGGGACCGGCCGGATGCCTTCCTGCCGGAGCGCTTCCACCCGGGAAATCGCGAAAAGATCGACCGCTTCCAATATCTGCCGTTTGGCGCGGGCCCGCGCGTCTGCATCGGCGCCAGCTTCGCCATGCAGGAGGCGATCATCGCGCTGGCGATCATGCTGTCGCGCTTCCGCTTCGACACCACCGCCGAAACGAAACCCTGGCCGGTGCAGAAACTGACGACACAGCCGCAAGGCGGTCTACCGATGCAGGTCACGCCCCGCCAGGTGCGCTGATATTCAGGTGATGCCGGCCTGCGAACGATGGCTTCCTGCGCTTCCGGTACTCACGTACCAAAAGTACGCTCCGTTCCGGTTCTCGGAATCCACCGGTCTCGGCTCGGCCTGACCTGAATCTCAACACACCTTCAAGCTGTGGTAATGAATTAAGCCGCAGGCTTGCGCTGCTGGAACTGGCCAGCGGCGCGGTAGCGCCAGAGGTAGCTGGGCAGGATCGTCGCGATCGATTGCGGCTGGATGCCGAGCCCGGCAAGCGTCCTGTTGGCCTTGGCGGCTGCGTCCGAAACGATGTTGTGCTCGCGCAGCTGCATCACCTGGTCCTTGGTCAGCAGCGGATTGGGCAAGAGGCCGAGGATCGATGCCTGGATGTTGGCCACCCACCACGGCACCGGCACCAGCAGGCGCTTGCGCTCGATCACCTCAAGCATCTCTTCCATGCACTCCTTGAAGGTGAGCACCTTCGGCCCGCCGAGTTCATAGATCTGGCCGCCATCGACCTTGCCGTCGACCGAGCGCGCCACCGCTTCGGCGACGTCGCCGACATAGACCGGCTGGAACTTGGTCTGGCCGCCGCCGATCAGCGGCAGCACCGGCGAATAGCGTGCCATGTTGGCGAAGCGGTTGAAGAAGCCGTCCTCGGGCCCGAAATTGATCGACGGCCGGAAGATGACGGCGTCCTTGATCGTCTCCAGCACGGCCTTTTCGCCAAGCGCCTTGGTGCGCGCGTAGTCCGATTCGGAGTTCGCATCCGCGCCCAGCGCCGAGACATGGGTGAGGCCGGCGCCGACGGCACGAGCCGCTTCGGCCACCGCACGGGCACCGAACTCGTGGACGGCGGGGAATTTCTGCCGGCCGCTTTCATGCAGGATGGCGACGAGATTGACGACGTGATCTGCGCCCTGCACAGCACGGTCGACAGACCAGCGCATGCGCACATTGGCCTGCACCGGCTGGATCTGGCCGACATTGCCAAGCGGCTGCAGATGCCCGGCGAGATCGGGCCGCCGGCAGGCGACGCGGATGCGATAGCCGCGCTTGGCCAGCGCGCGCACCACATGGCGTCCGACAAAGCCTGATCCGCCAAAGACGACGACGAGCTTTGGGGTCTGCAGGATTTCGGTCATGGCTGGCTCCGGCGCTCGCAAGCTTGGCTGAAGCCGTTTCATAATCCGTTTCGCGCCAAAGGCAAAGGGCGACGCGTGGTCGCTGCCGCCCTTGTTTTGGCCTTGTCAGAACGCCCTGTCAGAACGCCTTGCCGATGCGAGCGTCGACCGAATGGCGGTTGCCGCCGCGAATGACGAAGAAGAGCAGGATTGCCGCCCACAGCAGCGACTTTTCCGCGCCCGAAAAACCCTGGCCCATGGTGACCCAGTGGAACCAGACCGTGACCAGCAGCACGAACAGCCCGGCAAAGGCGGCCGGCCGTGTCAAAAGCCCGATGGCGATGAAGATGCCGCCGAAGAATTCGTTGCAGGCCAGGACCAACGACCACAAGGCGCCCGGATAAAAGCCGAGGCCCTCGACCATTTCGGCGGCGCCGAAAGGATTGGTGATCTTCTGCGAACCATGAATGGTGAGAAACGCCCCGGCGACGACGCGAAGGACGGTTTCGCCAGCGTCATGCAGCGACGAATACAGGCGGCCAAGCACCGGAATGATCAGCTTGCCGCGGGAAGCGTCGGTGGTTGCGGACATCGTGGCTCCTGTTGTTGTGATGATCCCTTGCAAACGCCCGATGGTCCCCCATCAAGTCAAGTTAACAAAAGTTAACTATTGCAATCATGTTTATTTGTGCGATGACGAAACGCAGAAAACCCCGCCGAAGCGGGGTTTTCCGGGTGAAGTTCATGTCGAAATCAGGGTCCAACGAGGCGGCCTGACCTGAGACGGTATCAGTGGCGTGAAGCAAGTACGCCCGCCCCAGCCCTGGACGCATCCGACAGAAGACACCGACCGGGCAAACCCGACCCGGACAGCTATTGGTCGTCGTGACGCGCGGGAAGGTTCACCGAGGCGCGGAAAAATTCTCGTCAGGAAGAATAGCGGGAAGCGAATTCGGAAATGCGCTGCACCACCGCCTTGGACGCGGTGATGCCGCGCGCTTGCGCCTTCTCGGCGGCCTCGGCCCGGGCACGGCCGGGCACGTGCACGCCGAAGCGCCGCCGCAGCCGGTCGAGCTGGTCCTTCATCCGCTGCTCGAAATCGGGATCGAGCAGCTTGGGCTCGACCGCGAGCACGAACAGCCCGGTGCCGGGGCTGTCCGGCCCGCCGCTGAACCATGGCGCGTCGAGCGACCAGTTGGCGCCCGACAGGCCCGCCGCCAGCACCTCGACCATCAGCGCGATGTTGGCGCCGCGCTGGCCGCCGAAGGCAAGCATGGCGCCCTTCATGGCGGCGGCTGGGTCGGTGGTCGGGTTGCCGCTGGCGTCCAGCGCCCAGCCTTCTGGGATTGTCTTGCCGTCCTCGGCCGCCTTGCGGATGTTGACGAAAGCGGTGGCGCTCGACGACTGGTCGATGACCAGCGGCGCGCCGTCGGCGGCGGGTGCGGCAAACGACATCGGGTTGGTGCAGTAGACCGGCTTGACCGAGCCGGAGCCGGCAAGCACGGCCGGGCCGTTGGTGGCTGCGAATGAAACCAGTCCTTGGGCTGCCAGCCTTCCGGTGAAATAGCCGAGCGCCCCGCATGTATAGGCGTTCTTCTGCGAGAAGATGGCGACGCCGAACAGTTTTGCCGCCTTGGCGAGGTCGTCGATGGTGCGGTCGAAGCCGGTATGCGCCAGCCCGCCGCGTGCATCGGAGAAATAGACCGCGAGCGCCGGCCGGGTGATCACCGGGTCGGCATTGCCGTCGATGCGTCCGGCTTCCAGTGCCTCGAGGTAGTCGATGAAATGCGACAGTCCGACGGAGGAAAGCCCTTCGGCCTCGGCGGCGATGATCGAAGCAGTGAGCGATTGTGCCGCTTCCTCATTGGCGCCGGCGCCAAGTGCCGCCATCCGGCACAGTCCTTTTGCCTGGTCGAGACTGAGTTGCATCATGGCCGTCCTGGGATCGCGGATTGCGGTTATGGGGTTGGGTTTGTGAGTAGCAGCACATGAGGGGGCTTTTGTGTTGAAAATCGTCCGCAACTGCAAGAAAAGCGGCGAACGCGCCCGCCGCCGCCGTCTGACTCGTGCGCCACTAACCGATCTTGTTCGGGATCCTGGCCTCTATCCTGCTGAAGGCGAAGACCAGAATACCGGTGATCGTCATGTAGATCAGCGCCAGCAGCAGCAGGGGCTCATAGGTGAGGTAGGTATCCTGCCGCACCTTGGACGAAACGGCGAAGATGTCGATGACGCTGATCGTCGCCACCAGCGGCGTCGACTTCAATTGCAGCACGGTCTCGCCGGTCAGTGTCGGCAGCGCCCGGTAGATGGCTTGCGGCAGCCAGATGCGCCGGAACGTCTTCCAGCGGCTCATGCCGAACGCGCGCGCCGCTTCGAGTTGCCCCTTGGGCACGCCGGCAAAGGCGCCGCGCATCACCTCGCCCTCATAGCCGGCGAAAGACAGGGTCAACGCCAGCACGCCATAGGGCCAGGCTTGCCTGAGATACGGCCACATCCAGGATTCGCGGATCCATGGATATTGCGGGAACAGCGAACCCAGGCCGTAATAGAGCAGCCACAGCTGGATCAGCAGCGGCGTGCCCCGGATCACCGTGCAGAACACCTTGGCAGGCGCGGCGAACCAGAAGGAGCCTGTGGCCTGCGCCAGTCCCAGCGGCACGGCGAGCAGGAAGCCCAGCACGCATGTGACGGCCAGGATCCACAACGAGCGCCAGATGCCGATCAAGCCCATTTCATAATATTGCGGCAGCCAGTCCCAGCGCATGAAAAAGGCCGCCGACAGAACCAGGCCGAGTGCGATCAGGATCAGCACGATGCGGTGCGGCTGCAGCCACAGCGACGTGCGCGCGACGGCGTTGATGATGGCCGCCTCGTTGGCCATCAGCGCGCCTCCTTGAGCGAAGGCATGCCGCGCCGCGACCAGGCCTCGACCCGGCCGATGATGAGATTGGAAAACAGCGACAGCAGCAGATAGAGCACGCCCGCTGCGAAAAAGAAGGTGAAATAGGCTTTGGTGACACCGGCGGCCTGCCGCGTTGCCAGCGCCAGCTCGTAGAAACCGACGACCGCCAGCAGCGCGGTGTCCTTGGTCGCGATCAGCCAGAGATTGGCGAGACCCGGTATGGCGAAGGGCAGCATTGCCGGCAAGGTGATGCGCCGCAAGAGCAGGCCGGGAGACATGCCATAGGCGCGGGCCGCTTCGATCTGGCCTTGCGGAATGGCCAGGATCGCGCCGCGGATCACCTCGGTCGAATAGGCGCCCTGGACAAAGCCGAGCACGGCGATGCCGGCGGCAAGGCCGCTGATGTCGACACGTTGATACCCCATTGCCGTCAGCGCCTGATTGATCAGGTCGGTCCCGGCATAATAGAGCAGCAGGATCAGCACCAGTTCGGGCACGGCGCGCACGATGGTGGTGTAGACCGCCAGCAGGTCGCGCACCACCGGGCCGCCATAGAGCTTGCCATAGGCGCCGCCTGTGCCGATCAAAAGACCGAGGCAGGTGGCGCCCAGCGCGATCTCGATCGAGTGGAGCAGTCCAACCAAAAGGGTCCCGCCCCAGCCCGGCGGATTGGGCGAGAGAAGTTCGATGATGCCGGCCGCCGAGGCCGAAAGAAGTGCGTCGATCAGCGTCGCCCCCGAGGTGCTGGCTCTAACCGCCGACGGCTGCGTCGGCGGCAAACATGCCTGGGAAAGATCGGCAGGAGGGGCATGGCGCTGACGCCATGCCCCTCAGCTCATGTGAGGGTCGTCAGTTCGACTGCGCGCCGCCGCCGCCGTAAATATCGAAATCGAAGTACTTCTTCGAGATCTCGTCATATTTGCCGTTGGCGCGGATCGCCTTGATGCCGGCGTTGATTTTGCCCTTCAGCTCGGTGTCCTCCTTGCGCACACCGGCGCCGACGCCCGGTCCGAGCACTTCGTCGTCCGGAGCGACCATCCCTTTCAGGTCGCAGCAGGCCTTGCCCTGGTCGGACTTCAAGAACTCGCCAAGCGCGATGGAATCGGCCTGAACCGCATCGAGGCGGCCGGCGGCAAGATCGTTGTTGGCTTCGTCCTGGGTCTGGTATTCCTTGATCTCGGAAGCTGTGCTGCCAAAGTGCTTCTTGGCGTAGACGGCATGCACCGTCGAAACCTGCACGCCGACCACCTTGCCCTTGAGATCGTCCGGAGCGGAGCCGAATTTCTGGTCCTTCGGGCCAATGATCGCCGTCGGGGTGTTATAGTACTTGTCCGAGAAGTCGATCGTCTTCTCGCGTTCGGCGGTGATCGACATCGAGGAGACGATGAGGTCGATCTTCTTGGTCGTCAGCGCCGGGATGATGCCGTCCCAGGCAACCGGCGTGATGACGCAGTCGAGCTTCTCTTCGGCGCACACCGCGTCGATGAACTCGATCTCCCAGCCGACCCATTTGCCGGAAGCGTCCGGCGAGGTGAAGGGCGGATAGGGCTCGGCGGCGACGCCGATCTTGACCGGATCGGCCTTGGCCACGCCCATGGCGGCGACGCCGAGCAGCAGCGCTGCGGCGAATGTCTTCAGAAAAGTCTTCATGTCACGACTCCCAGTTTGTTGTTGGTTCCCGGTTTTCTTCCGTCCCGGCCTGTCCTAGCCGATGTTGCGGATGAACTGCTTCAGCCTTTCGGATTTGGGCGCGCCGAAGATCTGCTCGGGCGGGCCTTCTTCCTCGACCAATCCATTGTAGAGATAGACGACATGCGTCGCGACCTCGCGGGCGAACTTCATCTCGTGCGTCACCAGCACCATGGTGCGGCCTTCGCGCGCCAGGTCGCCGATCACCTTCAACACCTCGCCGACCAGTTCGGGATCGAGCGCCGAGGTCGGCTCGTCGAACAGCATGACGCGCGGATTGATGGCCAGTGCCCGGGCGATCGCGGCGCGCTGCTGCTGGCCGCCCGACAGATAGGCCGGATAGACGTCGCGCTTTTCGGCCAGGCCGACGCGAGCGAGCAGCTTTTCGGCCTCACTGATCGCTACATCGCGCTTGATGCCAAGCACATGCACGGGAACCTCGATGACGTTTTCGATCAGCGTCATGTGGCTCCACAAATTGAAGTTCTGGAACACCATGCCGAGCTTGGAGCGGATGCGCTCGATCTGCTTGCGGTCGGCCGGAATGGTGTGGCCGTGGCTGTCGGCCTTCAGCTTGATCTCCTCGCCATTGACGCGAATGATGCCGCTGGTCGGGTTTTCCAGGCAGTTGATGCAGCGCAGCAGCGTCGATTTGCCCGAGCCTGAGCCGCCAATGATGGCGATCACCTCGCCGTCGCGCGCCGACAGCGAGACGCCCTTCAACACATGCAGCTCGCCGAACTTCTTGTGCAGGTTCTCGACATGGATGGCTTCGGCGGCGCCGTCCTGCGCCGTGTGTTTCAATACGGGTGCGGCGCTTTGCACCATCATCCCTTCGACGCTCCGCGGAGCGGTCGAGCCCGTCGCTGCTGGTATCTTTTACCCATTACCCGTCACTGGACAGAGTTCCCATTCTCAGGATGGACCGTTCCGCTTGCCTCCGTCAACCATGGTTTTTGGACTATTGATCACAGCTTGCTGTAGTGGTTAGTGGCGGCAACGGACGTTTCGGGAGAATTTAGTGGGCAAATCATACGGGTCGCAGTCCATGGCCGGACCCCTGAAACGCGTGCTGATGCGGTCCGCCGCCAGCGCCATGCGTCATGCCAAAGCGCAGGAATGGCACTACGGCCCGGGTTTTGATTCGCAAAAGGCCGCAGCCCAGCATGAGCAGTTGACCGGCATGGTCGCGGCTTCCGGCGCCGAGATCGAATGGCTGACGGATGCCGATGACGGGCTGGCCGATTCCGTCTTCACCCATGATCCGTCGCTGATGACCGATCATGGCGCGATTATTCTCTCGATGGGTAAGGCGCTGCGCCGTGCCGAGCCTGGTCTGCACGAAGCAGCTTACAAACGCATGGGCATCCCCATCCTTGGCCGCCTCGAAAGCCCTGGCCAGGTCGAAGGCGGTGACTGCGTCTGGGTCGATGCCAACACGCTGGCCGTCGGCCGCGGCGTGCGCACCAACCAGGACGGCATCCAGCAGCTTTCGAACCTGCTTTCGCCCAAGGGCATTTCGGTTTTTGGCTTCGACCTGCCGCTCTGGCACGGAGAGGAAGCCTGCCTGCATCTGATGTCGGTGATCAGTCCGCTCGCCGACGATCTGGCGCTGGTCTACGCGCCCTTGCTGCCGGCCGCCTTCTACCAGTTGCTGCGGGCGAAGGGTATCAAGCTGGTCGAGGGCGATGCCGACGAGTTCTTCGCCTCCAACGGACTCAGCCTCAACGTGCTGCCGACCGCGCCGCGCCAGGTCATCGCCGTTGCCGGGTTTCCCAGGACAGCGGCCGCCATGCAGGCGGCTGGCTGCGTGGTTTCCACCTTCGAGGCGGATGCGCTCTGCATCGCCTGCGAAGGCGGCCCGACCTGCCTGACGCGCCCGGTGCTGCGCCAATGACCACCACTGGGACCACCGTCGGCGAGGCGCTCATTTCGCTGCTCGAAGCCCATGGCGTCGACACGGTCTTCGGCATTCCCGGCGTGCATACGGTCGAACTCTACCGCGGGCTGGCGCGCTCCAAGATCCGCCATGTCACGCCGCGTCATGAACAGGGCGCCGGCTTCATGGCCGACGGCTATGCGCGCGCCAGCGGCAGGCCGGGTGTCGCCTTCGTCATCACCGGGCCGGGGCTGACCAACACCATCACCGCCATGGGACAGGCACGCGCCGATTCGGTGCCGATGCTGGTGATCTCAGGCGTCAACGCCATGCCGACGCTGGGCAAGGGGCTGGGTTTTCTGCATGAACTGCCCGACCAGCGCGGCATGATGGAGAAGGTGGCGCTGTCTTCGCAGCGCGTCACCGAGGCCAGCGAATTGTCCGGTGCCCTGGCGCAGGCCTTCGCCCTGTTTTCATCGGCCCGGCCCGGCCCGGTGCATATCGAAATCCCGACCGACGTCATGGTCAAGCCGGCGGATGGCATCGCTGCCATGCTGAGCAATGTGACGCCACCCGCGTCGGAAGGTGCTGCAATTGCCAGCGCTGCCAAACTCATCACTGCTGCGCGCCGCCCGCTGATCCTGGTCGGCGGCGGCGCCAAACGCGCCGAGGCGCCATTGCGGCGTCTGGCCGAACGGCTGGGAGCACCGGTCGTCCAGACCGCCAATGCGCGTGGCCTGCTGCATGGGCATCCGCTTTGCGTGCCGGCCAGTCCCAGCCTGAAGGCGGTGCGGGCGCTGATGGCCGACGCCGACCTGGTGATTGGCGCCGGCACCGAATTCGGCCCGACCGATTATGACGGCTACAGCGATGGCGGCTTCGTCCTGCCCGCCAATCTGATCCGCATCGATATCGGCGCCGACCAGCTTGCCCGCCGCCCGGCGACGGTTTCGATCCAGGCCGATTGCGCCGAGGCGCTCGAAGCGCTGCTTCTGGAAACTGGCCATGTCCCGACAAGCGAGGGCGGTTCGTCGCGCGCCGCTGCTACACGAAAAGCAGCCTTTGCGGAGCTCAATCCGACCCTGCAGGCGCAGGTGCGCGCGGTCGAGATGATCCGCGACGCCTTGCCGGGCGCGCTCATTGTCGGCGATTCGACGCAGCCGATCTATGCCGCCAACCTCTATTATGACCATGACCGGCCAGGCGGCTGGTTCAATGCCGCCACCGGCTTCGGCGCACTCGGCTATGGCCCGCCGGCGGCGATCGGCGCTGCCCTTGCGGTGCCCGATGCGCCGGTTGTCTGCCTGACCGGCGACGGCGGCTTCCAGTTCACGCTGCCGGAACTGGGCGCCGCGCTCGATGCCGCAGCGCCGGTCATCTTCGTCGTCTGGAACAATCGCGGCTACCGCGAGATCGAAACCTCGATGCTCGATGTCGGCGTCGAGCCCGTCGGCGTGTCGCCGGCGCCGCCGGATTTCTGCAAGCTGGCCGAGGCCTATGGCATCGGCGCCGAGCGGCTTGCCGATATCGACGCTCTGGCGGGCGCGCTGAAACGCGCGCGGGCCACCGGACTGCCGCGCGTCATCGAAATCGCGGTTGACTGAACATCGGTGGCGCGTGCTTCCCGTCCCGGCTGGCATGACCTATGGCCGACCGGTGGGCGGACGCATGCAAAGACGCGACAACTGCCATGTCGAGATTTCAATTGAGTGATGGCGCGAAAGGCGCGACGCTTCGCGTCGGCGTGGCATAGAAACGACCTAACGATAAAAAAATGACAGGAGCGTCCAAGATGACGGAAACACTTGAAGGCAAGCATATCGTCGTGACCGGCGGAACCGGTGCGCTCGGCGGTGCGGTTGTCGGCAAACTGCTGAGTGACGGCGCAATCTGCCATGTGCCCAATGCCCATGCCGCCGCCCCTACGCATTTCCCCTTCACTACGCATGATCGTGTCCAGCTGGTGCACAATGTCGATCTCTCGGACCCCGCCAAGGTCGAGGCGTTCTACAGTCAGGTTCCAGGCCTCTGGGGCTCGATCCACCTGGCCGGCGGCTTCACCGCCGCACCGGTGGAAAAGATCGAGTCGGCCTCCTTTGCCGAGATGATGGACACCAATGCGCGCACCGCCTTCCTGTGCTGCCGCGCCGCGATCCGCTCGATGCTGTCGTCGGACATCGCGGGCCGCATCGTCAACGTTACGGCGCGCGCCGGGCTCGATCCGCGGCGCGGCGCCGGCATGGTCGCCTATGCCGCCAGCAAGGCCGCGGTGGCGGCGATGACGGTGGCGATGGCCGAGGAGCTGAAGCACAAGGGCATCCTGGTCAATGCCGTGGCGCCGTCGACGCTCGACACCCCGGCAAACCGCGCCGATATGCCGGATGCCGATGCCACCAGATGGGTCAGCCTCGAAGCTGCCGCCGAGGCCATCGCCTACCTTGCCTCGCCGGCCAACCAGGCGATGAGCGGCACGCTGGTGCCGCTTTACGGCAGGGCGTAACCTTCCAACTTTTACGTCGGTCAAAGAAAAACCCCGCCGGATCGCTCCGGCGGGGTTTTGTTTTCGAGCCTATGCGAAGGGCTTCGCGGTGCGAAGGGCTTAGCTGCCCTGCTTCTTCAGCGCGGCGCCCAGGATGTCGCCCAGCGAAGCGCCGGAGTCGGTCGAGCCGTACTGAGCGACCGCTTCCTTCTCTTCGGCGATTTCCAGCGCCTTGATCGAGACCTGCAGCTTGCGGGTCTTCTTGTCGAAGGCGATGACGCGGGCGTCAACCTTCTGGCCGACGGTGAAGCGCTCGGGGCGCTGCTCGTCGCGGTCACGGCTCAGATC
>NZ_RZQG01001009.1:0-2041 GCF_003998635.1 Mesorhizobium sp. M7D.F.Ca.US.004.03.1.1 | reverse complement strand
GTCTCGAGTTCGGGGAAGGTAAATCCCTGCCAATCGCCGAAATTGACTTCGACGAGGCGCGGATCGGTTCGATAGGCGCCCGGATCGAGCTTCATGGCGACGCGAATGCGCTGCATCGTTTCGCGCGTCCGTTTCATCGGGCTGGCGACGAAGTCGAATTCCCAGGGATTGTGGACCAGCTCGGCCAGCCGAAGCCCGTTTCCGGACGCCTGTTCGCGGCCGAGAGCGTTGAGATCGGTGTCGGCCTGCCCCTGAAGCCGGAATTCGGCGTTCCACGCGGTCTGGCCGTGGCGCGCGATATAAACCAGCGGGTACATCAGGTCTTCCGGTGCGGGATCGGGACGGATGACGTTTGGCGGGGGTGTTAGTCCTTGACCGTCGAAATATCAGGCGCGTCGACCGCCTTCATGCCGACGACGTGGTAGCCCGAATCGACGTGATGCACTTCGCCGGTGACGCCGCGCGACAGGTCGGACAGGAAATAGACGCCCGAATCGCCGACTTCCTCCTGCGTCACCGTCTGCTTCAGCGGCGAATTGTACTCGTTCCACTTCAGGATGTAGCGGAAATCGCCGATGCCGGAAGCGGCCAGCGTCTTGATCGGGCCAGCCGAGATGGCGTTGACGCGGATCTTCTTGGCGCCGAGGTCGACCGCCAGATAGCGCACGCTGGCCTCGAGCGCCGCCTTGGCGACACCCATGACGTTGTAGTGCGGCATTACCTTTTCGGCGCCGTAATAGGTCAGCGTCAGCAACGAGCCGCCATTGGTCATCAGCGCCTCGGCGCGCTTGGCAATGGTGGTGAAGGAATAGACCGAAATGTCCATGGTGCGCAGGAAATTGTCGCGCGTCGTCTCGACATAGCGGCCGGTCAGCTCGTCCTTGTCGGAGAAGGCAATGGCGTGGACGAGGAAATCAAGCTTGCCCCAGTGGCTGGCGACATTGGCGAAAACCTCGTCCAGGCTCGCCGGGTCGGTGACGTCGCAATGGCCGGCAACAAAGGCGCCCAGTTCCGCCGCCAGCGGCTCGACGCGCTTCTTGAACGCCTCGCCCTGATAGGTCAGCGCGATCTCGGCACCATGGTCGACGCACGACTTGGCGATGCCATAGGCGATCGATCTGTTGTTGGCGACACCAAGAATAAGGCCGCGCTTGCCGGCCATTAGGCCCTGTCCACCCGCCATGTGAGCGCTCTCCGCAAGATTTCTGCTTTGTGGAGTGCCCTATCGCACAGGCACAGAGCCCCTTCAAGCGTTCAAACCGGACAGTTCGGGGGACAAAAGCCGTCGATCAGTCTTTTTGGCCGCGCAACAGCGCTTCGAGCGCGCTATCGCCGCCTTCCGGCAGCATGATCCGCACATGGGCGTAGAGATCGCCGTGGCCGCCGGCCTTTTCCGGCAGGCCCCTGCCCTTCAGCCGCAGGACCTTGTCCGAGCTCGACCAGGCCGGAATGTTGACTGCAAGCCTGCCGGTCGGCGTATCGACCGGCACCTTGGCGCCGAGCACCGCATCCGCCAGCGCCACCGGCAGATCGGCGTGCAGGTCGCGGCCCTCGATGCGGTAGCGCGGATGGCGGCGAAGATGGATCTTGACCAGCGCGTCGCCCGGCTGGCCCGGCCCTTGCTCGCCCTGACCCTTCAGCCGGATGGTCTGGCCATCCTCGACATAGGCCGGCAGCTTGACCGCCACCTTGCGACCGTCGGGGAACATCGCCGTCACCTTTTCGGCGGTCGCCGCTTCCTCGATGGTGACGTCGAGCGTCACGTTCAGATCGGCTGATGTCGCCGGCTGGCGGCGGTCGCCCGCGCCTGGCCCGCGCGCGCCCGAAAAGGCATCGCCGAAAATCTGGCTGAAGATGTCGCTGTTGCCGTCGAACGGATCGCCGCCGGGACGCCCTGAGCGGAATTCGAATCGCGAACCGCCCGGACCTTGCTGCCGGCGGAACCCGCCGAAGGGATCGCCGCCACCGGCTGCGCCCTCAAAGCCCTGGAATCGCGGCTTGCCGTCGGCGTCGATCTCGCCGCGATCGAAAGCGGCACGAT
>NZ_RZQG01001008.1:0-2046 GCF_003998635.1 Mesorhizobium sp. M7D.F.Ca.US.004.03.1.1 | reverse complement strand
ATCAACAAATTGCGCTCGATGACCATCGCGTCGGAGAACCGCCGCGAGCCGGCGATCGCCGAAATGAGCGAAATCATGGATGCCATCCGGTCGCGCAAGCCGGACGAGGCGGAAGCAGCGGCCCGGCGGCACGTTGAATCCGCCTGGCAGATCGCACGCAACACGCTTCGCCTTGGCTGACTGCGAACGCCGGCGCGGCTGGTGTATCAGGCCTCACGCGCGAGACTGACCACCAGCTGATCGACACCGGGGTCGTCGAGGCTGACGACATGCGCCATCTGCAGCGCTCGTCTCATGCTGATCCTGGTGACGTCCTGGCGCATGATGACAGACACGCAGGCTGGCCCCGATCCGGTCAGGACGAAGGCGCTGCCGACCAGCACCGGCTCCGAGATGGGGGCCCACTGCACGGTCATGATCGAAGGTTCGGCGGTCTGGCGGCGGTTGATGCCGCTGAAATAGATCCAGTTCAGGCGCGAGATCGCCACGCCGTAATGGTTGCCGGGCACTCTCGCGCCGCCCTGACCATCGCCCGGGGCCCACCGCGTCACCCGCCTGAAGGTGACCAGCTCGGCCTCGCGCCGCACGAAGGTGACCGAGCGCATCAGAAGGTCGGGGTGGCCGGGGACCGAAAAATAGGTGAAATAGGTGCCGCCGGCGATGGCGGGCGAGGGGGGACGCACCATGTTCTCATACAGTGTCTGGCGCAGCGATGCGTGGCCGTCGTCAGCCCCTGCTCCGGCTGCGGGCTCGCGATACAGCTCATTCTCGTCGATCTTGAAGTAATCGCAGATCAGCCTGGCGGTGGCCTTGTTGGGAATGGCCTTGCCTTGCAGGTAGCGTTCGAACTGGGTGCGGTTGACGCCAAGCTCGCGGCACACCGCGCTCACCGAAGCGTGGCGCTGGATCAGCCGCCTGAGGTTGGCGGCGAGATTCTCGCGAATTGGCACGACATCTTCCCCGCGACAGACGTACGAACCATTTATTCAAGCGATAGCTTATATACCATCGCACGCCGTAATCGCGGCGCAAAGGAGGACCTTTGGCCAATAGTGCAGTCGGTTCGGCGCGAAACTGTACGTTTTTGACAGTTTATCTATGCAAGCCATGCAAATGGGCGTATTTCGGTAGCAAGAGCGACCTCAGATCGGCCACTTGACCTCGTATGATGGAGGGCGGTTTGGATCATACCGACCTGGTCGAGCTTCTGGACTATACGCAGGCGCAATTGAGCAAGATACGCCAAGCGGTCGCGGCGAGCGACCATGCCGGTGCCATGTTCGCCATCGATTGCCTTGTCGGAGCGGCGGCCGAACAGACGAAATGCAAGCTTGCAAGCCTGGAGCATGCCGGGCTGCCGATTGGCCGGGATGCATTTGAAGGCGGTGCGCCAGCGCCCGGCAAAGCGTCGGGCAAGCCAGGCGGCAGCTGATCAGGCCGCGCTGATCTCGCCGATCAGCCTGACATATTCGGCCTCGGCTTCACCGTAACTGCCATTGGCGAGTTCCAGCAGCCCGACGCGGTCGCGAATGACGATCTCGCCCCGGCGTGCCCGGATCAGCGCACGGCCTTCGAGCAGCTGGAGGGCGACGGTGACGCCCGGCCGCCTGACACCAAGCATGATGGCCAGGAATTCGTGGGTGATGGCGAGATGTTCGCCGGGCACCCGGTCGTCGCACATGAGCAGCCAGCGCGCCAGCCGCTCCTCGAGCTTCAGCCGCGCGTTGACGAGCGCGGTGCAGCCGGCTTGGGTCTGCAGCGCATTGACGAAGCGCAGCAGGAACATGCGCAAGGTCGCGCTTGCCGCCAGTGCCGCATTGAAAGCGCCGGCTTCGATGCGGATCGCATCGCCCTCGAGTTGGACATAGCAGGCGTGCGGCGCGCGGTCGTCGCCCATCACCAGGGAAGAGCCGGTCATGCCTTCGAAGCCGATGAAGCCCACTTCCGCCTCGTGGCCGCTCGCCGTGCTGGCGACCACCGAACCGATGCCCTGTTCGATGAAGTAGACGGCCTCTATCGGGATGCCGGGGGTCACCAGCATCATGC
>NZ_RZQG01001007.1:0-2052 GCF_003998635.1 Mesorhizobium sp. M7D.F.Ca.US.004.03.1.1 | reverse complement strand
GTTCAGCCCTCAACGACGCCACGCAAGCCGTGATCGCCGAGGCGCGCAAGCAGCCTGAGATCAATCCGCAGCAGCTGTTCTCGCCGTTCTCGACCTCGACGCCGCAGTTCAACTACGACCTCGACCGCAGCAAGGCGAAACTGCTCGGCCTCAACCTGCCTGACGTCTTCAACACGCTGCAGATCTATCTCGGCTCGCTTTACGTGAACGACTTCAACCTGTTTGGCCGCACCTTCCGGGTGACCATTCAGGCCGACAAGGATGCACGCGCGGGTGCAGCCGACATTTCGCGGCTCTATGTGCGCAATGCCTCCGGCGGCATGGTGCCGCTCAGCACTCTGGGCAAACTCGTACCCTTCGTCGGCCCGGAAACCGTGCCGCATTACAACAACAACGCCTCGGCCTCGATCAATGGCGGTGCCGCACCCGGCTTCTCCTCGGGCCAGGCGGTTGCCGCGATGGAACGGGCGGCCGCCACCGCACTGCCCAGGGATTTCGGTTTTGAATGGACCGGCATCACCTTCCAGGAGCTCAAGGCAGGCTCGATCGCGTCGGTCGTCTTCGGCCTCGCCATCGTCTTCGTCTTCCTGATCCTGGCGATGCAGTATGAGAGCTGGGCGATGCCGTTCATGGTGCTGCTGGCGGTGCCACTGGCCTTGTTCGGCGCCTTCGTGGCTTTGTTGCTGCGCGGCATGCAGATCGACGTCTACTCGCAGATCGGCTTCGTCATGCTGATCGGCCTGGCGGCGAAGAATGCGATCCTGATCGTCGAATTCGCCCGGCGACGGCGCGAGGAAGGCCTCAGCATCGTTGACGCGGCGATGGAAGCGGCACGTCTGCGGCTGCGGCCGATCCTGATGACGGCTTTCGCCTTCATCCTCGGCGTGCTGCCGCTCATGTTTGCGACCGGCGCCGGTGCCGCCAGCCGTCAGTCGATCGGCACCACCGTGTTCGGCGGCATGGTCGCGGCGACCATCCTGTCGCTGGTGTTCGTGCCGGTCTTCTACGCGGTCATCGAACAGCTGCGCGAACGCCGCGGCCATGACGAGCCCGCCTCTCAAGACAATGAACCAACTGCCGAACCCGCCTTCCCTCCCCTTGCGGAAGCGGCCGAATAGGATTGGAGACTTATCATGCGTAAATGGAAAATCGCGTTGGGAACAGCTGTCGCGCTGGGAGCGATCTCGGTGGCCAGCGTCCATCTGCTCGACATGGGCAATCTCAGCCTCAATGCCGGCACGGCAGGCGCGGCGCCTGCTCCAGCGGCGTTCGTCATGCCAGTGCCGGTGGTCAGTGTCGTCAAGAAGACGATCCCGATCTACCTCGACTACGCCGCGCGGACGGAGCCGATCCGCAACATCACCTTGCAGGCCAGGATTCCAGGCTACCTGCAGCAGCAGACCGCTGCTGACGGTGTCGATGTCCGGCAGGGCGATCTCCTCTACAAGATCTCACCTGACGACTTCCAGGCGGCTCTTGACCAGGCCAAAGCCCAGGTGCAGCGCGACACGGCGACGCTCGACTATGCCCGCTCGAACCTTGGCCGCGGCACCGAGCTTGCCAAGAGCGGCTACCTTGCCAAGGACGGCTTCGACCAGCGCACCAGTACCTTGCGCGAGGCACAGGCATCGCTGGCGCTCAACCAGGCGGCGGTCCGCACGGCAGAGCTCAATTTGAGCTATGCCGAAATCCGGGCGCCGTTCGGCGGACGCCTGGGCCGCAACCAGGCCTCGGTCGGAACGCTGGTCAGCGTCGCCGGCACCGTGCTTAACACGCTGGTGCAGCTCGATCCGATCTACGTCACCTTCAATCCGAGCGAGACGGATCTGGCCGAGATCGAGCAGGCCCGTGCGAACGGCCCGATCGAGGTCGAGGTGCTGCTTCCCGGCCAGGCCGAGGCCAGCCAGAAGGGCGAACTCACCTTCATCGACAATTCGGTCGACCGCTCGACCGGCACGATCACGGCACGCGCGACGATCGGCAACGGCAAGTTCACGCTGCTGCCGGGCCAGTATGTTCGGGTCCGGCTGCATGTGAGGCAGCAGGCCGACG
>NZ_RZQG01001006.1:0-2053 GCF_003998635.1 Mesorhizobium sp. M7D.F.Ca.US.004.03.1.1 | reverse complement strand
ATTAGGGGATTCTTAACCCTACCGGAGGGGGAGCGTAAATGGCCAACTTGACGGAACAGTTAATAGTCGAAGTCAAAGTCAAAGTACCCGCAGCGGTCCTACGGGCCGGCTGGAGTTTTCCCGCCACACGGGTAAATGAACGGGCGGGTAGGTTTGCAGACCGAACATCGCCAGCATTGGAGCTACGGCAATCGTCCAGACGTCTGCCCGGCGATTCGCGCGAAAGCTCGGACAAGCCTTTCCGGTGCTTGGGGCAAAGGCGCCGGCCGGGCGAACGGATCAATCCACCAGCCTACAGCGGAGCAACGCTGCGTGTCGCGGTCAAGCTGCACTGACAGCAGGGGACAGGTTGGGACACTGTCCGGACGGCAAGGTTGGCACCGCTGGACAAGACGCACACGCCCTGTCAAGACGCTGCTAGCTAACTGCCTGATTATATTGCGTAAATAGTTGGCTGGGGAACCTGGATTCGAACCAGGACTAACGGAGTCAGAGTCCGTGGGTCTACCGTTAACCTATTCCCCAGCAGGCACGGTCATGAACCGTGCGGGCCGAGCGACCGGAGCCGCTTGAGCGCTGCCTTGTAGCCGCCGGTGGAAAATAGTCAAGCCTGCCCGACAGTTCAACCGCAACCTTTTGTCTTCCGGGTTCAGGCGTCACGTTTCAAACGCTGGGCAGGGCCTCCAGCCCAATCGCACGTCTCAACTCTCCGTCCGGCTGAACTGCGAGCGTTCGAAGAACAGCACCACGCCCAGGCCCAGAATCAGCGGGATGATCAGGTAGAACAGCCGGAACACCAGCAGCGCCGCCAGCACACCGACCGGGTCCATGTCGGACAGGCCGGCGAGGAACACTACCTCGAACACGCCGAGGCCGCCCGGTGCGTGCGAGATCTGCGCGATCGAGAAGGAGACGAGGAAGACGCCCAGCACGACGAAATAGCCGGGATTGTGGGCTTCGGGCAGGGCAAAGAAGATGATCGCGGTGGCCGCCAGCAGTTCGATCGGGCCAATCAGCAGCTGTCGCGCGACGATCGGCAGCGCCGGATAGTGCAGCTGAAAGCCAGCGATCTTCAGCGGGCGCAGGTGCAGCCAGCTGCCGAAGATGTAGGCGGCGACCAGAATCAGCATTGCGATGCCCGCTGCCTCCGACAGGCCGTGATGGGCGATGCCGGAAAACCGGTCGAGAATCTGCGGCTCGAAGACCAATACGAGGCCTGAGGCGAGAATCGTCGACAGCACAAAGGTGATCCAGCAGACGGCCACCAGCACACCGATATCCTGGCCGGTCAGGCCCCTGGTGCCGTAGGCGCGGTAGCGGATGACGGCGCCGGAAAACACCGAACCGCCGATGTTGTGCGACAGTGCATAGGTGGTGAAGGAGCAGAGCGTGACGAACAGCCACGACACGCGCTTGCCGATGTGCAGGAGCGCGATGTGGTCGTAGCCGGCGAGCGAGGCATAGGCGATGACCGAACTCACGGCCGCGAGAATCCAGCCGCGGGCAGGGATAGCAGTGATGCCGTCCCAGACATCGTCGAGCGAAATGCCGCGCAGTTCGTGCCAGAGCAGCAGCAGTGAGAAGATCACCGCCGCGATGCCGACGACCGGCCAGAAATAGCGTCTCCAGTTCATTGCCTGACTGCCATGCGTTGCGGGTCCGCTTCCTTTTCTGTTGGTGATGGGAGGAGACCGGTCGCGCCGGATTCTTCCGCTCATTTCAGAAATGCCTCATTGAAGCCGGCTATTCAACTGCGAACGTTTTTCACCGCGACTACCGGCAAGCTTTGTCCGTGTTGCAAAATGAATGCGAGCCGGCAGGGGCTGCGCGTAGCAATCCAGGCTTGCGAATACATTACGCAATGCTGCCGAAACGACGGTTTGCTGGCCCAGTCGGCAAAATTCGGCACGCGGCTCTTGGTGATCGGGCGCGGCACTGTTAGTCTGGCGGCAACTTAAAACACTGAAGCGCCTGCTGCGTCCGTTATCGGTTCGCGCGGCGCCGGAAGGAACGACAGTGGAAGACCACGACACCGGTGCCGGCGCGCCGAAGG
>NZ_RZQG01001005.1:0-2058 GCF_003998635.1 Mesorhizobium sp. M7D.F.Ca.US.004.03.1.1 | reverse complement strand
ACGACGTCCGAGACATTCAGATGCGGGTACATCTGCTTGACTTCATTGGGAGAAATCTCGCGGACATCGACATCGAAGGCGCGGGCGAGCGACGCCTGCCTGTAAATCTCGTGCTTGCGTTCTTCGGTCAGCGCCACGGTGATCGAGCCGACCTGGCGCATGCCGGTGCCGACTTCGGTCTCGGCTTCCAGCTTGACGTAGAGGTCAGCCGAATATTTCGCCAGCCGGGTCATGTTCTGCGAACCGCGCAACTGGCCGATCAGGCCGGCGGCATGCCATGTCGTGCCCGACGTCAGCTGCTTGCGTTCCAGGAGCACGATATCGGTCCAGCCAAGCTTGGCCAGGTGGTAGGCGACGGAGCAGCCGGAAACGCCACCACCGATAATGACGGCCCTCGCTTTGGTAGGGATGGCTTTTGTCGGGATAGCTTTGGCGGTCATGCGGCCTCGCGACGATAGCTGGAAGCGAAACGGCGCAGCCGGAGCGCTGCTTCCTGCAGCATGGGTTCGGGCTGGCAGAGGCTGATGCGGATATGGCCGGCGGCTGCCTCGCCGAAGCTGGAGCCCGGCATCACGCCGACATTCTCCTTGTCGAGGAAAGCGAAGGCGAATTTCTCGTCGTCGGGTTCAACGGCGGATATGTCGAGCATGACATACATGCCGCCTTCGGAACCGCGCACGGTGACATCGTTCATGCCGCGCACGGCATCGAGGAAGACGGTGCGGCGCGCGGCGTAGCGCTCGGCGATGTCCTTCACGCCATAGCGGTTTTCAAGCGCCTCGGCGCAGGCGATCGAGATGAAGGCCGGCAGCCCGTAAGTGGTCACCAGATTGAGATTGGTGAGCAGCGTGATCATCGCTTCAGGGCCTGTCAGCCAGCCCATGCGCCAACCGGTCATGCCGTGGCTCTTGGACATCGAATTGATGACCAGCGTTCGTTCGGCCATGCCGGACAGTGAGCGCGGCGAGACATGCTCGCCGCCGCCCAGCGTCCAATAGACTTCGTCCGACAGCAGCCAGAGGTCATGCTCCCGGCAAATCTCGGCAAGTTGCTCCAGCCGCTCTCGCGAATAGACCGCACCGGTGGGGTTGTTCGGTGTGTTGATGAGAATGGCGCGCGTGTTGGGCCGGAGTGCTGCGCGGATCATCTCGGCATGTGGTTGGAAGCCGTCCTCGGCGGGTGTCTCGACCACGGTGAAACTGGCGCCTGCGGCGCTGAACGTGTTGGGATAGGTTGCGTAATAAGGCGCTACGACGATGGCGTGGTCGCCCTGGTCGAGCACGGCCTGCACGGCTGCGTAGAGTGCGGCCTGGCCGCCCGGCGTGGCGATGACCTGATCCGGCGTCGTCTCGACGCCGGTGCAGGCGCTCGAGGCTGCCGCCATGGCCTTGCGCAGGCGCGGCAGGCCGGAAAGCGGCGTGTAGTGGTGGTTGCTGCCGCGAACCGCGGTCACGCACGCTTCGATCGTTTCCGAAGGTGTGTCGAAGTCGTGATCGCCGACCGACAGCATGATGATGTCTTCGCCGGCCGCTTTGCGGGCCCAGGCGGCCGAATGGACTTCCCAGCCGTCCTTGCCCGAAGGCACGATGCCGGAAATGCGCGACGATGGTCTAGGCATGTATTTCTCCCGAAATTTCGTAGCCGGCCTGTTCGAGCCGGTCGCGCAGAGCGGCGATGTGCGCCGGTCCGACTTCACAGCAGCCGCCGACAATGTCGGCGCCGGCCTCGACCCAGCCGATCGCCTGGTCGGCATAGGCGTCCGGACCAAGGTCGTGACGGGCGTGCAGCACATCGACAGTGCCGCCATGCTTGAGCGCTTCGGTGGAGGTGAAGCCATTGGCATAGGCGCCGACAGGGCCGCCGAGGTCGATCAGTTCAGGCAAGGCCGCGGCGATCGCTTCGGGTCGGCAGCAGTTGAGCAGCCGCGCCGCAACAGTCAAGCCGTCGAGCGCGCCTGCCGCGGTGGCTATTGCCTCGCCGCTGCGCAGCCGCGGCTTGCCGTGGTCGGCGAGTGTCCACGACAGCCATACCGGCTTGCCGCTTTCCGATGCCGCGGTG
>NZ_RZQG01001004.1:0-2063 GCF_003998635.1 Mesorhizobium sp. M7D.F.Ca.US.004.03.1.1 | reverse complement strand
ATCGTCAGTTGATCGCCCTGCCATATCGCCGTGGTCGAAAACAGTTCGATCGGGTTGTGATGCTGGGTCGGCGTCGAGTATTTTTCGTCGATCTTCACCTCCGCATCCGCCCAGGCGGCGTCGAAGTCGCCAGCCTTCGCATCTTCCTTCAGCATCGGGCTTTTGCCGGCCGCCGGCTCAACCGTCACGCCTTTTGAATCGAAAGTGGCGCTGGGTGGTTCGTTCTCATAATCGGCGCGGATCAACGCCGCCGCTTCTTCCGCCGCCTCAAAAGTCTCGGCAACCACCAGAGCGACGATCTGGCCGTCGTGGAAAATCGTCTTGTCGTGCAACGGCCCGATCGAACTTGCGCCGGTGTTGCCGAATTTCGGTTTGTCGATGTTGTCCATGTCGCCATAGCTGACGATGTCCAACACACCCGGCACCGCCTTGGCATCGTCCATTTGAAGTCTGGAGACCTTGCCTCGAGCGATGCTGCTGGTGACAAGGGCGCCGTAGGCGACGTTGGCCGTGGCGATGTCGGCGGGATAATTGGCCTGTCCGGTAACCTTCAGTCGGGCGTCGATGCGGACAACAGGATCGCCCTGATTGTCTTTGGGGGCGGGTGCGGCTTGGTTCATAGGTCAGACCTTCATGTCACGGGTTTCGAGCAGCGCCCGCACCAGCGTGCGCTTGCCAAGCGGTATCTTGAACGCGTTGTGTTCGCGCGGCTTGGCATCGGCAAAGGCAACATCGGCGGCGGCTTGGGCCGCGGCCTCATCAAGCACCTTGCCCTTGAGCGTGTCTTCCGCCGCGCTCGCCCGCCACGGCACGGTCGCCACGCCGCCAAGAGCGATGCGCGCGCTCCTGACCCTCTCGCCGTCCATGTCGAGCGCGACAGCCGCGGACGCCAGCGCAAACGCGTAAGATTCGCGATCGCGTATCTTCAAATAGCGCGACCTGCTGCTCCATGGCGTGAGCGGCACTTCGATCGCGGTGATGAGCTCGTCTGCCGCGAGATCCGTTTCGATGTTCGGCGTCTCGCCCGGCCGCCGATGCAGCTTGGCAAAGGCAAGCGTGCGTCTTCCTTGCTGGCCTTCGATGTCGACGGTTGCGCCGAGCGCAATCAGGGCTTGCGCGAAATCGCCGTGGTATGCGGCAATGCAGGCATCGCTGGTACCGAGAACCGCATGCTGGCGGTTGAACCCTTCCATCGCTGCGCAGCCGGAGCCTGGCTCACGTTTGTTGCATGGCCAGGAGGTTTCACGAAAATATTCGCAGCGCGTCCGCTGCAGCACATTGCCGCCGAGGCTCGCCATGTTGCGAAGCTGGCCACTGGCGGCGAACTTCAGACTTTCGGCCAGGAGCGGACAACGACGCCTGACATCCCCGTTGTCGGCTGCTTCACTCATGCGAACCAACGCCCCGAAGCGAATGGCATCATCCTCTATCCTGATCTGCCGCAAGGCGGGTTCGGCGAGAGTGTTGAGATCGATCAATCGTTCCGGTTGCGCGACACCGAGCTTCATGTAGTCGGCCAGATTGGTGCCACCGGCGATAAACTGCGTGTTGGCCGCAGTCGGCGGACTCTGCCCAGTATCGGCATGGGTCGCGATGTCGACCGCTGAGGAGACGCTGGTTGGGCGTTCATAGACGAAGGGGCGCATCCTAGGCCCTCCTGATCTCGTCGCGGGCCTGGACGATCGCCGCAACGATGTTCGGATAGGCAGCACAGCGGCACAGATTGCCACTCATATATTCGCGAATATCATCTTCCGACCCGGCATGGCCTTCGTTGATGCACCCGATGGCGGACATGATCTGTCCCGGTGTGCAATAGCCGCATTGAAAGGCATCGTGATCGACAAAAGCCTGCTGGACCGGATGCAGTTCCCCGTCCGTCGAAACCAAGCCTTCCACGGTTGTGATCTCGCGGCCCTCGTTCATGACGGCGAAACTCAGGCACGAGAGCACCCGCTTTCCGTCGACAAGAACGGTGCACGCGCCGCATTGCCCGTGGTCGCAACCTTTCTTGGTGCCAGTCAGGCCAACATGATCGCGCAGAGCGTCAAGCAGGCTGGTGC
>NZ_RZQG01001003.1:0-2064 GCF_003998635.1 Mesorhizobium sp. M7D.F.Ca.US.004.03.1.1 | reverse complement strand
ACACCACGGATCCCGAAGAAACCGGCATCGATATCTATCTCGGCACTGGCGGCGCGCCCGAGGGCGTGCTGGCGGCGGCCGCGCTGCGTTGCACCGGCGGCCAGATGCAGGGTCGGCTGATCCTCGACACGCCGGAAAAGGTCGCTCGCGCGGCAAAGATGGGTATTTCCAATCCGAAACGGGTCTATCGGACGGAGGACATGGCGCGCGGCGATGTGCTGTTTGCGGCGACCGGTGTCACCGACGGCAACATGCTGGCTGGCGTCAAGTTCGGCCGCAATTACATCACCACCCACACGATCGTGCTGCGCTCGTCGTCGCGGACGGTGCGCGAGATCAAGGCCAGGCATCAGGACTTGGATAAGTTCTGACGCTCGCTTGCGAAGCCACCTTGCAATTGTTAGCCATTCGGGCGCATCCGATGCTGGCTGCAAGGATTTGACGATGAAACCGTTCGACTGGCACGCGGATCCGATTTCGCGCGCCACCGCCATCACGAAGTCCTATCGCAACACCCAGAACGTGCGCCGTTTTCTCACCCGGGAATGCGGCGATGCGTTCAGATTCGACCGGCCTTTCATGGCCTGGCTCAAGGACGGTGCGGACAAGACGATGGGCGATGCAGCCGACGAATGGCTTCGGCGCCGGGCTGAAAAGCGGAAAGCGTAGTTTTCTTGAACACCCGTGAACCGCTTGGCTTTGCCTGCCTTTGGCCGAAAGCGCGTCGCGTTCACGCGACGCGCTTTCATGCATGTCGTAGTCCCAAAACCGCTGCGCACTTTTGGGTGACATGCACTATCCTGCGGCCAATCATGAGTTGGCAAAGCGTATGACCGGCGAAAAACGCCTCTTCCTCGATGTCAGGCAGTCGGCTACCGGGGTCTCCTGGGAGCACCGGCTGACCGAGCGGCAGGACATGATCGCGCTCGCCATCGCGCAAGGCCATGGCGTGCCCGATGTCGTTGCGCGGGTGCTTGCCGGTCGTGGCGTCACCGCCGAGCAGACGGAGCGGTTTCTCGACCCGACGATCCGCGATCTTCTGCCGGATCCGGCATCGCTGACCGACATGGACAGGGCGGCGGCACGCATCGCCGCCGCGGTGATGGCCAGGGAAAAGGTGGCGATCTTCGGTGACTACGATGTCGACGGCGCCGCTTCGTCGGCCTTGCTGAAGCGGTTCCTTACGCATTTCTCGGTGCCGTCGGAAATCTACATCCCGGATCGTATTTTCGAGGGCTATGGCCCCAATCCGGATGCCATGCGCGAGCTTGTTTCGCGTGGCGCGACACTGATCGTCACCGTCGATTGCGGCACCAACAGTGCCGTTTCCATCGATGCCGCCAACGATGCCGGGGCCGATGTCGTGGTGCTCGACCACCACCAGGTCGGCGGTGCTTTGCCGGCGGCAATCGCTGTCGTCAATCCCAATCGCGACGATGACCTTTCCGGGCAGGGCCATCTCTGTGCCGCCGGCGTGGTCTTCCTCGCCCTTGTGCAGACGGCCAAGATCCTGCGCGGCCGCATGGCCGATGCCACCCCGCCGGACCTGCTTTCACTGCTTGATATTGTAGCGCTGGCCACCGTCTGTGACGTGGTGCCATTGACCGGCGTCAACCGCGCCTTCGTGGTCAAAGGGCTGCAGATGGCGCGCCAGCAGAAGAACGAAGGGCTGGCGGCACTGGCACGGGTGTCGCGCATCGGCGAGCCGATCAGCACTTTCCATCTGGCCTATCTGATCGGCCCTCGCATTAACGCCGGCGGGCGCATAGGCGATGCCGCACTCGGCAGCCGGCTGCTTGCGACCGACGACCCGGTCGAGGCGCGCACCATCGCCGAGACGCTCGATCGGCTCAACCAGGAACGGCAGCTGATGGAGCAGGAGATGCTCGCCGCAGCGCGTGCCGAGGCCGATGCAGAGCTTGCCGGCGGCAATGGCCCCGCCATCGTCGTCACCGCCAGCAACAGCTGGCATCCGGGCATTGTCGGCCTGCTCGCCTCACGATTGAAGGACCATGCCCGCCGACCCGCCTTCGCCATCGCCTTCAACGCCAATGGCGTCGGCAC
>NZ_RZQG01001002.1:0-2069 GCF_003998635.1 Mesorhizobium sp. M7D.F.Ca.US.004.03.1.1 | reverse complement strand
CATCGACACTTCATTGGCCGCGCCGCCATGATGAAGCAGCGCGGTCTTGCTGCCGCCGATGTTCAGGATGCGGCGCTGGTTGGGGCCGAGACAAGCAACGAACGCCGCGGCCCGCGCCGACGCCTTTGCCAAGGCTTTCGCCGGCCCGCCGAACAGAGCCGGAATGAGCGGCGCGTGCGCCTCGTAGGCCATGACGCCTTCGCAACGCAGGCGTTTGTGGGCCAGGAGCGCATTCAACGCCCTCGACAAGGCCTCGGGATCGGCAAAGCCGCCGCGATGCAGCCCGACATCGATCTCGAAAGCAATGCGCAGCTCTGTGCCCAAGTCGGTCGCGAGTGCGCCATATTCCGCCAGCCGCTCCTGCGTATCAATCAACCAGCAGACACGCGACCAGTCGGCGTCAGCTGTCGTCAGCGTCGTCCTTGCCGCATCGACGGGTATCGGCTTGCCATACAGCAGATCGGCATCCGGAAACGTCCTCAGCACCGCCTCGCTGATCGGCGGGTGGAAGGTCATGACGTGATTGGTGCCAAGCGCCTTGGCGATATGCGCAAGCAGCGGCAGGCAGGCGAGCGATTTGTCGACCAACCGCACGGCAAGGCCGGGACCCAGTCTCTCCTTGACCAGGGCAATGTTGCCGTCCAGCCGATCGCGATCGAGCACCAGGCAGGGCTGGAAGATGCCAGCTTGCTTCAGCGCATCCGACAGGGTGGAAAAATAGGCGCTCATTTCTCGATGCCGAACAAGCCGGCAATGTAGGGCGAGACGAAGCGGTTTTCCGGATCGATGTCGCGGCGCACCGCCATGGCATCGTCCCAGCGCGGGTAGAGCTTTTTCAAATCCGCCGCTTTGAGGCTGTGCATCTTGCCCCAATGCGGCCTGCCGCCATATTTGCGGAAGATCGGCTCCGCCGCCTGCATGAAAGGCAACGGGTCGTTCGCGGCGTCATGGTGGATGGCGATCGAGCAGGTCAGCCTGTTGTAAAAGGGCGAGAGCCAGAACTGGTCAGGCGCGACGGTGCGCACCTCCATCGGGAAATAGACCTCGGGAAAGCGCTTCTCGGTCAGTTCGATGATCTCGGCCAGCGCCTTCGGCCCCTCCTCGAACGGCAGATGATATTCCATCTCGTTGAACTTGGTCTGCCTGTCGCTGGCATAGACATTGAGCCAGTCCTGCACGTAGTCCTCGGCCGGCAATTTGGCGATGGCGCCCAGGATCAATCGGCGGCGCAGCGATGGCAGCCAGACAAGCCCGGTGCGCAGCCGGCGCAGCGTCCTCAACCCAGCCTCATCCGCTTCCGGAGGTCGCGGGGTCGGTGCTGCGTCGCTGAGATCGCTGGCGATGAACTGCGCATAACCGGAAAACGGAATGTAGTAGAATTCGGCCGAGCGATGCGCGGCCATCATCGCCTCGAAATCGCGCAGCATGTCGGCGATCGGCAGCACCCATTTGCGGCGGCGCAGCCGGTAGGTCGCAATGTTGTTCAGCGTCACTTCGCTGAGCACGCCGAAGGCGCCGAGTGCGACGCCGATGGCATGGATCATGTCCTGATCCCCTCCCCGCTTGAAATCGCGGACCTTGCCAAGCCCGTCGACGATCTGCACCGTCTCCAGCTGCGTGTGATAGGCGCCGAGCCTCGGTCCCGAGCCATGCGTGGCGGTGCCCAGCGCGCCGCCGATCGCCTGACGGTCGATGTCGCCCATGTTGGGCAGGCCCTGGCCAATGCCTTGCAGGATGTGCATGAGCGGGCCAAGCCGGGTCCCTGCCCGCACCCGCGCCTGATGTTTTTGCGCGTCATGCGAGACCAGCCCTTCCAGTCTCTCCAGGGACAGGATCGTGCCCTCGGATTCTACCAGCGGGGTGAAGGAATGACCGGCGCCGGCGACGCGGACCGGGCCGGGTGCGGTACGAATGAGATCGCCAAGCTCGCCGGCGTCAGTGGGGCTGGCGATCAGCTTCGGTTCAGCAGTGACCAAGCCCGACCAGTTGCTCCAACGGTTCGACATGGCGCTCCCCCGCTCAGGCAACGGCGCGGCGACGCCGCGACACCAGGACGAACAGACCAAGCA
>NZ_RZQG01001001.1:0-2071 GCF_003998635.1 Mesorhizobium sp. M7D.F.Ca.US.004.03.1.1 | reverse complement strand
GGCGACGGCAACTGGAATTTCATGGGCACAAAAACAAGTCCGGGCTATTGGGACACGAACTGGCCCAAGGACGATGGCACCGGTGTGAAAGCTGCATGTGGCGCAAGCCCCAGCCGATATTGTGTCTACAACTACGAAATTCAGCACAAAGCGGATCTTAAGAGCACATTCGAACAGACCGCGCCGGCGTGCAATGCGACGACGCAGACCGCTGACAGGCGTCTACTTTATGTAGCGATCGTCGACTGTACGGCCAACAATGTTCATGGCGGCGGACAGACCTTACCCGTGCAGGCTTTCGCGAGTGTGTTCCTGACAGAGCCGGCGGGTGGGGCGTCCACCGCCGATATCTATGGCGAGATCGAGGATATCAGCACTGTCGCCGGCCAAAACACGCTGAAGAAGCTGCAGCGCAACGAAGCGCAATTGTACCGGTAGCGCCATGTTCATCAAACTGAGGCAGTTCCTCCAGCGGTTCCATCATGACGAACAAGGCGCTGCCTTGGTCGAGATAGCGATCGTTACGCCATTCGTGTTGCTGCTGGCAGCGGGTGTCTTCGAGTTCTCGAACATCTTCAACACGCGCCTGCTTCTCGAAGCTGGCGTCGAGGATGCCGCTCGCTATATGGCGCGCTGCAGCAGTGATTGGGACACCTGTTCAGCTTTGGCAACAAACCTCGCAGTGAACGGGGCCGTCACAAACGGTAGCCAGAGGGTTACCGGGTGGACCGCGGCTCAAGTCTCCATCACCAAGGCACAATCGCTCCAGGCGACCGATGCCACGACCGGTACCCAGCTCTATCTCAGCAGCACCGGCACCGTCATTGTCGTGCAGGTCAAAACGTCATATCCATATCCTACTCTGGGTCTCTGGTCTTATCTTGGCTTTGCTGATCTTACGCTCACTGTGTTCCATCAGGAGCGTGTCTTCGGATGGTGATCTCGCACGGCACGTTCTGGAGAAACCAATCCGGCGCGACAATGGTGGAGGCGGCCATTGCAATGCCCGTGCTGCTGACTCTGCTGCTCGGTTTCGTCGACTTCGGCTACGCCTTCTACCAATGGAATGCTGGTAACAAAGCGGTCCAGGCCGGCGCCAGGCTGGCGCAGATTTCCGCTCCAATCGCCAGCGGACTTCTGCTCGAGGCAAAAACCCCCAGCGACTCACTGGATGTGGGAAAGGCGGTTCCAGCCAACATTTACAGCTATATCTGTACCGCCAGTGCCGCCGGAGTTGTATCTTGCACTTGTGGAACAGGCGCCACATGCCAAAACCTTGCTGTGAACCAGGCCGCTTTCGACTTCATCTTTAGCGGCAGCAGCAGCCGGCCGGGGATGCTGACTTTCCTGCCGACCCTTCTGAAATCCGAGGTCCAGATTCAGTATCAGGCCTCGGGCCTCGGCTACTGGACGCGCCCCAATGGGCCGGTACCAACGATCACCGTCAGTATTGAAAAACATCCCTTCCAGTTCTTCTTTCTGGCCGGTTTTCTCGGGTTCGGAACCATCACAATGCCCTCCATGCTGAGCACGGTCACGGGCGAAGACATGAAGAGCACCTATCCATGAATGCCATCAACACCAAGGTTACGCCGACCAAGCGCAAGCAGGTGGCGCTGTTTTCGTCGGATCCGCAATTCAGGCGCGATGTGGCGACGCGGCTCGATGCGCTGGCGATCTATGATGTCCGGGTTTCCGAGACGGGTGATTTTCTCAAGGGGCCGCCGGCGGACACACGCCCGGGCATCGTCATCCTGGATCTCGGCAATGGCGAGTTGCTTGGCAGGCCCGGCATCGTCGAGGCGCGTGCGCTGTGGGCTGATGTGCCGCTTATCGCTGTTTCCGACGAGCTGACCTCAGAACAGACGCGCGTGCTGGTGCGCATGAACGCCTCGGACTGGCTGCACAAGCCGCTCGACGGCAAGGAGCTGCTCAACGCGGTGACCTTCCACGACACCGGCAACCAGGGAACGAAAAGCCGGATCATCACCTTCATCGGTGCCAGCGGTGGCGCGGGCGCCACGACGCTGGCGCTGTCGGCGGCCGAATTCCTGGCTTCGAAATCGGCTGA
>NZ_RZQG01001000.1:0-2077 GCF_003998635.1 Mesorhizobium sp. M7D.F.Ca.US.004.03.1.1 | reverse complement strand
GTGCACGACGATTGGTTGGAGCCGGTGCCGGCGATGAAGCTGGTCATCGACCAGGATCGTGCCCGCGCGCTCGGCGTCACCTCGCAGCGCATCCGCCAGATGCTGCAGGCATCGATGTCCGGCGCGCCGCTCGACGATTTCCGCGACGGCGAGGAGACGGTGTCCATCGTCGCCCGCGAGCCGGATGCCAGCCGCAGCCTGCTGTCCTCGGTCGACTCCGTCTACATCCCGACCGATTTCGGCGGCTTCGTGCCGCTGTCGCAGGTGGCCAAGGTTGTCCCGGTGCTGGAGCAAGGCATCGAATGGCGCCGCGACCGCCTGCCGACCATCAGCGTGCGGGCAACGCTGCCCGACGGCGTGCAGTCCAACGACGTCGTCACCAAGCTCTACAAGGACATGCAGGGCCTGCGTGACGGTCTGGCTCCCGGCTATAAGATCGAGATCCAGGGCGGTGCCGAGGATTCGGCGGAAAGCCAGGCCTCGATCGCCGCCAAGGCACCGATCATGCTGGCCATCATCGTCGTGCTCTTGATGATCCAGCTGCAGAATTTCGGCAAGGCGATGCTGGTGCTGGCGACCGGTCCGCTCGGCATCATCGGTGCTGCCGCCGCCCTTTTGATCAGCGGTGCGCCGTTCGGCTTCGTCGCCATCCTCGGGGTCATCGCGCTGCTCGGCATCATCATGCGCAACTCGATCATCCTGGTCGACCAGATCGACCAGGACATTGCCAAGGGCATGGAACGCTCCGAAGCGATCATCGGCTCGGCTGTACGCCGGTTCCGGCCGATCGTGCTGACGGCGATGACGGCCGTGCTGGCGCTGATCCCGATCTCGCGCGCCGTGTTCTGGGGGCCGCTCGCCTACGCCATGATGGGCGGCATCGTCGTCGCCACCGTGCTGACCATCCTGGTGCTGCCGGCGGGCTATGCCCTGTTCTTCGGCCGCGAGCCCAAGAAGCGCGGTGCCGCGGAGCCGACCGACGATCTGGAGCTGAGCCAAAAGGCCGACAAGCCGCAACTGGCGCTGGCCGCCGAATAAAGATCGCAGGCCGGGCGATACCGTCCGGCCGGCAAGGTTTGCTTCCACCATCCAACGCCACGATCTCTCGCTGGTCCGCCCGAACGGCGCAGAGCTTAAACGGCATTCGGCGCCAAAAAGCGCGCGGCGGGATTGCGCCTTAAATCGCCTTGTTGTACGAACGTTCAACAAGGCGATTTAACGAGTGCCTGCCGTGGTACGGACCGAGTTCCCCTTTGCCGTCGAAACCGTCGATCCGCTCTGGATCACGCTGGCCGACGGCACGCGCATCGCCGCCACTTTGTGGCGCCCGCGCACCAATACCAAGGTGCCTGTCGTCGTCGAGATGGTGCCCTATCGCCGGCGCGACGGCACCGTGGCCCGCGACATCGATATCCACCCCTGGCTTGCCGGCCACGGCATCGCCTGCGCCCGCATCGATATCAGGGGCTCGGGCGATTCCGACGGCGATCTGGCCGATGAATATCTGCCGCGCGAGCAGGAGGACGCCTGCGAGATCATCGCCCATCTCGCCGCACAACCCTGGTGCAACGGCAATGTCGGCATGACCGGCATTTCCTGGGGCGGCTTCAACGCGCTGCAGGTGGCGGCGCGCCGGCCGCCGGCTCTGAAAGCCATCATCACCAACTGCGCCACCGACGACCGCTACGCCGACGACATCCACTATATGGGCGGCGCGCTGCTGACCGAGCAGGAGATGTGGTCGAACTTCATGCTGGTAAAGAAGGCGATGGCGCCCGACCCGCAGATCGTCGGCGACGCTTGGCGCGCCATGTGGGCCGACCGCCTTGCGGCGACAAGCTCACTGTCGGAAATCTGGCTGGCGCATCAGCGCCGCGACGACTACTGGCGGCAGGGCTCGGTCTGCGAAGACCACGCGGCGATCGAATGCGCGGTCATGGCCGTCTGCGGCTGGGAGGACAGCTACTCCAACTTCGTGCCGCGCCTGCTCGAACATCTGCCGGGGCCGAAGCTCGGCATCGTTGGCCCCTGGTCGCATGCCTATCCCTGTCGCGGTGCGCCTGGGCCGCTGATCGGC